>JANXWQ010000170.1 GCA_025351065.1 Chthoniobacter sp.
GCCACGCGCAGACCGCCAGCCGCGGCTTCCCCTCCCCGTGCCCGCATGAGAAAGTCCGCGCGCTGACATGACCGCCAAACGCTTCCGCATCGCCTTCTCCTTCGCGGGGGAAAAGCGCGCGTTTGCCGCGAAGGTCGCGGCCCTTCTGGCGAAGCGCTTCGGCAAGGATGCAATCCTCTACGACAAATTTTTCGAGGCGCCTGTGCCCATGCCGACCTCGGCCTCGATCTCCCGGAGCTTTACCACGATGACTCCGATCTCGTCGTCGCCGTGCTCTGCAGGGACTACGAGAAAAAGGAATGGTGCGGCTTGGAGTGGCGCGCCATTCACGCGCTCATCAAGGAACGCAAGAGCAGCGACGTAATGCTCTGCCGTTTCGATCAGGCAAAAGTGAACGGCTTGTTCTCGACCGCGGGCTTAGAAATTTTTACCAAGCTCGGATCGCCAAGCCTCGCCACCGCTCGATCCACACTTTCAGATTGCCGCCTCGCCTTTGCACTCGAACGTCTAAACCACGCTTGAGGGTAATACGCTTACGCTAACGGAAACCCGCAAGGCTCTCGCCAATCCGTCAGCCATTTTCCGCGGCAAACCGGCAGCGCACACGGCGGCAACGCGGGCGCAGGGCGCGGCGGAATTCATCCGGGACGACTTGGACTGGCGCGCGGCGGACCTTTTCCGCCTGCACACCGTGCTCATGCAAGGCTCCACGGTGGACAGCTTGAAACCCATCGGCGCATGGAAAATCGAGGACAACGGCACGCCCATCAAGGTGCGTGGACTGCCGCCGTGGAATGACGCCTACGCCGCGGCGCACGATGTCCCCGCGCTCATGGACGAATGGCTCGCCGAGCTAAACCGCCGCCGCAACGGTGGGGACGATCCCATCGAGTCGCAGGTCTGGCGGCACGCCTGCTTCACCCGCATCCACCCCTTTGCCGATGGCAATGGCCGCATGGCCCGGATGCTCGCCAACCTCCCGCTCCTCGCCGCCGGCGTCGCCCCCGTGGACATCCCCGCCACCGCCCGCGACCGCTACCTCGCCGCGCTGGCCCGCTGGCAAATGGAATGCGGCCCGCTGCGTCCCGGCCACCTGCTTTTCGCCAAGCCAAAACTGCTCGCCGATTTCCGCAAACTCTGCGCCGCCAGCCGCGACCGCTGACCAAAGTGGATGCGCATGGCACCGCGCCTGACACGCTGTGAGCCGCACCGTGTTCTTCGCCGTCGCGGTGAGCGCAGTGCCGCCCGCCAGACGAATCACACGCCCAGCGCGGCGAGTTCTTTCTCCAGCGCCGCGTGCCGCTCGTGGTGGTAGTGGTGCGCGCGGAAACCGAGCGCGCGTGCGGTCTCGATGTTTGGCAGGAGGTCATCGATGAAAAAGGTTCGCGCCGGATCGAGTCCGTGCTCGCGGATGGCGTGATGGTAGATTTCCGCGCCCGGCTTCGACGTCCGCGCGGCGTAGCTATAGGTGCCGGCGGTGAAGCGCGCGAAGACCGGGTAGCGGCGGAAGACGTAGTCGCGGTGGATGTCGCTAGTGTTGCTCAGCAGGTAGAGCGGCCAGCGCCCGTGCAGCCGCTCGACGAGCGCGAGCATCGGCGCGTTGGGCTCGAAGATGTCCTCCCACGCGGCGATGAAAGCCGCGTCGGTGCCGCGGTAGCGCAGCACGGCGCGGGTGGCGCGCAGGAATTCCGCGCGGTCGATGCGCCCGTCCTCGTAGGCCTCCTTCACCGACTCGATGCGGCGCAGCACGACCGCGGGATCATGCACCTCGCTTTCGTCGGCCAGCTTTTGCAAAGCGAGCGCGAAGTCAAAACGCAGGAGCACATTGCCGATGTCAAAAAGGAAGGCGTCAATCATGGAAAGGGCGCGCACTTTGCCCTAGCTCCGCCGCCCGCGCACGCCAAAGAAGCCGTTGCCAAATGCCACGGTCGCAGGCATAAAAATATCCCATGAAACTCATTATGCTCGTCATCATCATCGGCCTGGCTGTGACCAGTTTTTACGAACACGGCAAAGCCACGGAGGCCATTGAGAAAGCGGCCACGCAGGCGCAGGCCGCGGAGAACGCCGCACGGGTCATGCAGGACGCGCACGCCGACACGAGTTCCGTGCAGAAGCAGCTCGAGGACACCACTCGCCAGCTCGCCGAAGCCAAGGAGACTGCCCGCAAGGTCGGCGAGGAAAAGGCCATCGCCGACCGGCACATCGAAGAGCGCACCACGGAAATGGCGAAGCAGACCGCAGAGCTGGAGGAAGTAAAAAAGAAGCTGGCAGAAATGGAACCGCAGCTTTCCACCGCGCAGACGGAACTCGCCGCCGCCAAGGCGCTGGCGGCCGCAACCAAGGACGAACTGACGAAGCTCCAGGAAAAGACCAAGCTGCCGCCGCTCGGCACCGCGCCGCTCAGGAGATAGCCGCACGCCGCGCCGCGCCGGAGTGCGCCGGCGGATGACTTGCCCGGCGGCGTGTGGTATCGGGGCGCGTGCTTCCTTGGTTCCACGAAAAATTTCCGCTCTACCTCGCGCCGATGGCCGGGGTCACGGACTCCATTTTCCGGCAGCTCGCGAAGGAACACGGGGCGGATGTGATGGTCACGGAATTCGTCAGCGCGGAGGGCATCTTTCGCCGCAATGAGCGGACGCTGGAGTACCTGGAGTTTGTCGATGCGGAGCGCCCGCTGGGCGTGCAGCTTTTCGGCGGCGACCCGGAGCATCTCGGCGAGGCGGCGCGCATGGTCATCGACTGGAAACAGCCGGACTTTATTGATCTGAATTTCGGCTGCCCGGTGAACAAGGTCGTCTCGAAAAACGGCGGCTCCTCGATCCTGCGCGACTGCCCGCTTTTGGAAAAGATCGCCCGCGCCGTGGTGCGGGCGTGCGCGCCGGTGCCGGTCACGGCGAAGATTCGCATCGGCTGGAGCGCGGCGACGATTAACGCGCCGGTGACTGCGCGCATTTTGGAAGACGCGGGCATCGCCGCGGTGGCCGTGCATGGACGGACGAAGGAGCAGGGTTACAGCGGCGCGGCGGACTGGGAGGTGATCGCGGAGGTGGCGGCGGCGGTGCGGATTCCGGTCATCGGCAATGGCGACCTCGCCAGCGCGCAAGACGTGGCGAGGCGCATGAATACAGGCGTGCGCGGCGTGATGCTCGGGCGCGCGGCGATGAGTTCGCCGTGGATTTTCGCGGAGATCCGCCACTTTCTCACCACCGGCGAAGTGCTCCCGCCGCCGCCGCTGGAAGTGCAGTGGGCGCACATCGCGCGGCACTGCGCGCTCCACGTCGCGCGGCGCGGCGACGAGGTTTCCAGCATGCACTCGCTGCGCTCGCGGCTCATGGCCTACTCACGCGGGATGCCGGATGCGAAAGCGTTGCGCGCAAAGTTCCAGCACGTCTCGACGCTCGCGGAACTGGACAAAATCGCCGCCGAAAACCTCGCGCAAAATCCCGAACCCGCGCTCGTCGCCTGACCCATGACACCCGAAATCAAATACAAAATCGGCAACGAAAAGCTCTGCAAAATCACTGAGCGCGCCGGCACCAAACTGACCTCGCTTTTGACCCGCCAAGGCCGCCCCGAAGGCGCGCTGCGCGTGGCGGTGATCGGCGGCGGCTGCTCGGGCTTGCAGTACAAAATGGACCTCGTGAACGGCCCGGCGAACCGCGACATCATGGTCGAAAGCGCCGGTGTGCGCGTGGTGATCGATCCGAAGAGCGCGCTGTTCGTCAGTGGGTCGGAGTTGGACTACAGCGACGATTTGCAAAAGGGCGGCTTCAAAGTGACCAACCCAAACGCCGTCGCCCACTGCTCGTGCGGCGAAAGTTTTTCCGCTTAGCGCTGCTCGGATTCCGGACGCATAAACGTCATCGAATCGCCCGCCTTTTTCGACTGATACACCGGCTTTTCCACCGGCACCTCGTAGATGCGGTTTTCCTCCTCGACGCGGATTTTCAGCAGATATTCACCGTCGATTTCCCGCGTGCGCTCGATCTTCCGCCCGTTGAAATCGATCATCCGCTCCTTCTGCGGTGTGAATGCTTTCTCGACGATCACTCCGGTCAGCTTGTTGCCCACGACCGGACTCGACATGTGGACGATCCCGTAGCCGACAAACGCCAGCACCAGCAGCCCGGCGATGACTGCAACGAGCGCCTCGCGCTTCGTCGTACCCGGGATGACCACGCGCGGCGGGCTCGGGTTCATTCGCCGAGGGGCGCAGCGGATTCCTGCGCCTTTTGCACGGCGGCGTTCTCCTCGGTGGCCAGGACGGTGTGGGGGAAAAGTTTCGCCTGCCAGACGTAGCGGCGCAGCAGCACCTTGATCGTCGCGGTCAGCGGCACGGCCACGATCGCGCCGAGCAGCCCGCCAATGAGCAAGCTCCAGACGAAGACCGACGCCATGACTGTCATCGGATGCAGACCGACGGATTCGCCCACAATTTTCGGCGTAATGAAAAGCCCATCGACCTGATTCACGATGATGAAGACCACCGTGACGACGATCGGGAAAATGTACCACGGATCGCCCGGAACCCATGTGCCCGCGCCGCCCTGCACCGAGGCGATGATGACCGCCGGAATCCAGCAGAGCGCGATGCCGAGATACGGAACGATCCCCATGAAGCACAGCAGCAGCCCGATCAGGATGCCGAAGTCCAGACCCACGCTGACGAGCAGAATGCCGGTGATCGTTCCGTTGATCAGGCTCACCAAAAGCTGCCCGCGAAAGAACGCGATCAGGTAACCGTTGATCTCATTGAAAGCGGCGACGACCTCGTCTTTGAATTCCGACGCGCGCAGCGGCAGGTAGTCGCCCCACGACTGCGCGATGTTTCGCGACTCGATGAGGAAATAGTACAAGTAGATCGGCACGATGATCATCGAGAGCAGAAAGCCGAAGACGCCGAGAAAGCCGCCGATGCTGTTGATGACCACATTCCATGTTTTCTCAATGACTACCGGCAGCGTCTTCCGCAGCCAGTCGCCGTTGAGGAAGTTTTTCAAATCAAGCGCCGACGTGGTTTTCGAGGCGGTTGCGGTGGAGGGAGAAAGCGGCGCGTCAGACGTGGGCACGGCGCTTGCAGAGTCGGTCGGCGGCGGCAAAGGAGCGGGAGCATCGGGCAGCGGAGCGGGTGCGGGTGCGGGTGCCGGAGTTTCGGTTTTTTCAGGCACCTGCGGGATCAGTCCGTGGATGCCGTATTTTTCTTCCAGCGAGTTGGTCCACTCGTTGAACTGGCCGACCTTCACGATGATCGCATCGCGATACGTGGGCACCTTGTGGACAAGCCGCCCGCTTTGCACCCAGATGGCCGGGATGATCCACACCATCACGCCCGCGAGCGCGATGGTTACCAGCGCGAAAACCGAAATCACCGCACGCTGCCGCGAGGTGCCCCACGAGACGATTTTCGCCACCACCGGCTCCAGCAGGTAGGCCGCCACGCCCGCGATGGCGAAGGGAATCAGGATCGGCTGGAGAAAGCCGATGACCGTCGAGACCAGCCACACCAGCCCCACGGCGATGCCCCCGATGGCGACCACGGCGAGCGCCGCGAGCGCGCTCCACATGGTCTTCTGCTGCCAGGGCGTGGGGAATTCGTTCGGGTTCATCCGGCGGCTAAGGTGCGGGGCGTTGCGCCAAGGTTCAAGATTGGAAACCCGCGAAACGGCGGCCGTTACAGCGCGCTGACAATCGCGTTGAACGTCGCGCTCGGCCGCAGCGCGGCGAAAGCGCGGGCGTCATCCGGCCGGTAGTAGCCGCCGAGGTCCACGGGCCGGCCTTGGACGGCGAGGAGTTCGCCAACGATCTGCGTTTCGCTGGCGGCGAGCTTTTCCGCGATGGGTGTGAAGATCGCCTTCAGCTTCGCGTCCGTGCTTTGTGCGGCGAGCGCCTGAGCCCAGTAAAGCGCGAGGTAGAAATGGCTGCCGCGGTTGTCGATGGTGCCGAGTTTGCGGCCGGGCGAACGATCCTCGTCGAGGAATTTTCCGGTGGCCGCATCGAGCGTGTCAGCGAGGACTTTGGCTTTCGGATTTTTGAAAGTTTCGCTCAGGTGTTCGAGCGAAACGGCGAGGGCGAGAAACTCGCCGAGCGAATCCCAGCGCAGGTAGTTTTCCTCGAGAAACTGCTGCACATGCTTCGGCGCGGAACCGCCCGCGCCAGTTTCAAAAAGGCCGCCGCCGTTCATCAGCGGGACGATGGACAGCATCTTGGCGCTGGTGCCGAGTTCGAGGATCGGGAAGAGGTCGGTGAGGTAGTCGCGCAGCACATTTCCCGTTACGGAAATCGTGTCCTGCCCAGCCTTGAGCCGCGCGAGCGTGAACTCGCACGCGGCGGCGGGCGCGAGGATGCGGAGGTCGAGACCGGCGGTGTCGTGCTCGGCCAGATATGTGCGCACTTTCGCGGTGATCTGCGCGTCGTGGGCGCGCTTTTCGTCGAGCCAAAAAACGGCGGGCGTGTCGGTGGCGCGCGCGCGGTTGATGGCGAGCTTCACCCAGTCGCGCACGGGCGCGTCCTTGGTCTGGCACGCGCGCCAGATGTCGCCGGTTTCGACGGCGTGTTCGAGCAGCACTTTGCCGCTCGCATCGGTCACGCGCACGGTGCCGTCGCCGGGAATCTCGAAGGTCTTGTTGTGCGAACCGTATTCCTCCGCAGCCTGCGCCATGAGGCCGACGTTCGGCACGCTGCCCATCGTCTTCGGGTCGAAAGCGCCGTGCTTTTTGCAGAATTCGATCGTCGCTTGGTAAATGCCTGCGTAGCTGCTGTCGGGGATGACGGCGAGGGTGTCTTGGAGCTTGCTGGCGGCGTCCCACATTTTGCCGGAGGAGCGGATCATCGCTGGCATCGAGGCATCGACGATCACATCGCTCGGGACGTGCAGATTCGTGATGCCTTTGTCCGAATTCACCATCGCGAGCGCCGGGCCGCTGGCGTAGGCGGATTTGATGTCGGCTTCGATCTCCGCCTTCTTTTCTGCGGGCAGGCTTTGGATTTTCGCGACGAGATCACCGAAGCCGTTTTTCAAATCCACGCCAAGTTCCGCAAACAGCGCGCCGTGTTTGGCGAAGAGGTCTTTGAAAAAAACGCGGACGGCATGGCCGAAGATAATCGGATCCGAGACCTTCATCATCGTGGCCTTCAGGTGCAGCGAGAAAAGCACGCCCTGCGCTTTCGCCTGCGCGATTTGTCCGTCGAGAAAGACGACGAGCGCGCGCTTGCTCATCAAGGTCGCATCGAGAATTTCGCCGGCCTTGAGCGGCGTCTTTTCCTTGAGCACTTTCGCCGTGCCATCGGCGGCGATGTACTCGATCTTCACGTCCGTCGCGGCGGAGACGGTGACGGACTTTTCGTTCGAGAAAAAATCCTGCGCGCCCATCGTGCCGACGCTTGTCTTCGAGTCCGGCGACCAAGCGCCCATCGGGTGCGGATGCTGGCGCGCGTATTCCTTCACGGCCTTCGGCGCGCGGCGGTCGGAGTTGCCTTCGCGCAGGACGGGGTTCACGGCGCTGCCTTTGATTTTGTCGTAGCGGGCGCGCGCGCCTTTTTCCGCATCGGTCTTCGGGTCAGCGGGAAAATCGGGGAGCGCGTAACCCTTCGCCTGCAACTCGGCGATGGCCTCCTTCAACTGCGGCACCGAGGCGCTGATGTTCGGCAGCTTGATGATGTTGGCCTCCGGTCTCGTCGCGAGCGCGCCGAGTTCCGCGAGTGCATCGGCCACGCGCTGCTCCGCCGTGAGCGCCTCGGGGAAATGCGCGAGGATGCGCGCGGCGAGCGAGATGTCCCGCGTTTCCACAGCGATGCCGGCGTGCTTGGTGAAAGCCTGCACGATGGGCAAGAGCGAGTAGGTGGCGAGCGCGGGAGCCTCGTCCGTTTTGGTGTAAATGATGGTGTTGGCTTGGGACATGGTGGTGACGTTGAAAGAGCGCGCGGCGTGCGGAGCGGCTGCGCTGGCCGTCCGGGATTTGGCCGAAAGTCCGCGCCGCGATTTAGAGCGGGTTCAGCGTGACCGTTGAGGAGTCCTCGACCTTGTGTGTCGCGGGCGTGCGCATCAGCTCGGCGAACTGCTTCGCCCAGTCCTTGATCGACGTCCGCGCATGGCCGTAGGACGAAAGATCGCGCAGGCTGACGACCGAGAATTTATCCTGCTCGTTGTCCGCAAATTCCATGAGCACCTCGCCGGTCATGCTGTCGCGCAGTTTGCCTTCGAGCGCACAGTTGCCCTTGGTCGCGGGGGCCACCGCCGACCCGCCGGGCGCGCCGTAACGCACCATGTTGCCCACGACATTGGTCGGGTTCATCTCCACGAGCGCCAGCTCCAGCACGAGCACGCCCGCGCCTTTTCCGCCGACGAGCTGGTAGCGCCCGCCCGGTGCATTGCGAAAGGCGGCGCCGAATTCATTGCGCACAATCTCCGCCGTCTGCGCGACCGGACGATCCTTCGCCTTTGGCCCCTCCATGACCGTGACCAGCGGGCGGTCCACCGCGCGCAAATATTGCGTTGTCACCGGGGAGATGCTGATGCCGCGATAATTGCCGCGCACCGCTTCAAACTTCGGGCTCTCCCAATACCCATTGAACGGGGCGCGCGCCCGGTGCGGGCGCAGTGCCGCGCCTTTGTCGAGAAAGGCGGAAGTCGGCAGCGTCTTGGCCTTGAGCCCTGAGGATGAGGTGGCGCAGCCGGCCGAAAAAACGGCGAGCACGGAACCGAAAACGAAGGAGCGAACCAAACGAATATTCATGCCGCGTGCTTAGATCGCGCGCCGGATTTTGCCAAGCGGATTGTGCCCCGCCCGTGCGGCACGCGACTAATGGTCGTCGTCGTGCTTCTTCTTTTTCTTTTTGTGATCGTCGTCCTTCTTGTCGTGCTGATCTTCCCGCCGCTCCCGCTGGGCTTCGCGCAGCTCCCGTTCCTGGCGCTCCTTGTAGCTCTCCCCGTGCCGTCCCGGGGCCACCACATAACCGCCGCCATAGACCTGCGGACGGTCCTCGTAGTAGGCGCGCGGACGATCCTGATAAACCGTGACCGGGCGCTCCCGGTAGTAATCGTTCGAGCGATCCTCCCGGTAGTATCCGCGCGGACGATCTTCGCGGTAGTAATTCGGCCGCCGCTCCACCACCACTTCCTGTTCGACGTAACCGCCGTGGTGAACGCGGCGCGGCTCGCGGTAGCCGGTGTCGGTTTCTTCATAAACACACCCGCCCAGACAGGCGGACAGGGCGAGGAGCGGGAGGAAGGTTTTGGTCAGGATCATGGCAGTGGGTCGGGTGGAGGCTGATTTCTCTTCACCATCATCTTCGTTTTTCAAACCGCATGCGCGCTTAAAAATCTTGGCCTATAAAAATTGGCTCGTCTCAGCTTTCAGCAAATCCTCGACCGTTTCGCGGCGTGAGATCATTTCCACGCGCCCGTCTTCCTCCAGCCAGAGCTGCGGGGCGCGGCCGATGGAGTTGTAATTCGACGACATCGCGTAGCCGTACGCGCCCGCGTCGCGCAGCGTGAGCAGGTCGCCAGCGACCGGGCGCGGGAGCATTCGCGGGGCGAGCAGCTCGCGGTCGTCGCGGGTGAAAATGTCGCCGCTTTCGCACAGCGGCCCGGCGATGACGATGGGCTCGCGCGCCATGTTCGGGTCTTCGTCGTCGCGGCCGACAATGTCGATGGCGTGGTAGCTCCCGTACATCGCCGGACGCACGAGATCGACGAACCCCGCATCGACCATCGCGAAGGTCGCGCCGCTGCCTTTTTCATTCGTGCGCGTCTGTTTCACATCGGTCACGCGCGTGACCAGCGTGCAGCCCGGCGCCACGTAGTAGCGGCCCGGCTCGATCTCCACGCGCAGCTCGCGCCGCGCCGCGGAGCACAGCCGGCGATGGCAGGTGTCGAAGAGTTCATGTAGCGGCTCCATCGGCACCTGCGCGCCGTGATCCTTGTAATTATGCGGGATGCCGCCCCCCAAGCTCACCGCTGCGAGGTCGGGAAAATGCGGCAGCAGCGCGACGAAATCCGCCGCGAGCCGCGTGAGATTTTCATGTAGCTCGGCAAACTGCGGCCCGCTGCCGATGTGCGCGTGGAGCATGGTCACGGCGAGGCCGGCGCGGGCGGCGGCGTCTTTGGTGGCAAGGAGGTCGTCGTGCCAGATGCCGTGCTTCGAGCTAGGTCCGCCG
This sequence comes from Chthoniobacter sp., assembly GCA_025351065.1. Taxonomy (GTDB): domain Bacteria; phylum Verrucomicrobiota; class Verrucomicrobiia; order Chthoniobacterales; family Chthoniobacteraceae; genus Chthoniobacter. The sequence goes on from JANXWQ010000170.1 coordinate 10,159, forward strand.
GTGTCGCACGAGTTCACATGGCCGTGGCCGAAGCCGGGATTCACCCGCAGCGAAATCGGCCCGCGATATCCCGCGCGCACGAGGTCGGCGATCTGTCCCGGCGAGCCGATATTCGGCAGCACGCCGTGCTCGCGGATCACGTCGAGCGCATTGTCGCGGAAGACATCGGCGGTCAGGCAAATCACCGGCGGCGTGTGCCCGCCAGGATGCCCGGCGTGGAGCGCGCGCAGCACTTCATTGCCCGAAACCGCGTCGATCCAGATGCCCGCTGCGTGCATCTCGCGCAGCACTTTCGTCGCCGGACACGCCTTCATCGCGAAGCGCGCCTGAACACCGTCCGTGTTGGTCAAAAACTGGATGTCCGCGATGCGCTGGCGGATGACGCGGGCATCGTAGAGCCAGTACGGCGTGCCGACTTTTTCGGCGAGCGAGCGGAGGAGAGCGGGCGGATGGTGCATGGGAAAAGGGGAGCGACTCTGGCGCGACACCGCCCGCCGGGCAAGCGCGTCCGGCGGTTTCAAAAAAATCCTGATTTCGGAATTGCCCGCGCCCTGCGAACCAGCGCAGTATCCGCGATGCCTCGTTTCCCCCACGCAGCCACCGTGCTCGCGATCCTTTCTGCCACAGCCTTTGCCGCCGATGACTACAAGCTCGGCCCCGACTCCGAGCCGCAGGAGGTGCCGCATGGCGAGCTGAAAAAAGCCGTCTTCGACGCGAGCAAAATCTTCCCCGGCACCACGCGCGAATACCAAGTCTATATGCCGCGGCAGTACGACGCAGCGAAGCCCGCGTGCCTCATGGTTTTCTTCGACGGCGGCGGCTACGCCAAACCCGACGGTGGCACGCGCGTGCCCGTGGTTTTCGACAATCTCATAGCAAAAAAAGAAATGCCGGTCACGGTCGCGGTCTTCATCAATCCGGGGAATATCAAGGCCGCGCAGCCCGGCGCGAAAGACGTGAGCAACCGCAGTTTCGAGTACGATTCGCTCGGCGATGCGAACGCGCGCTTTGTCATCGAGGAACTGCTGCCCGAGGCGACGAAGGGGCTGAACATTACGAAAGACCCGGCGGGCCACGCGGTCGCGGGGTTGAGCAGCGGCGGCATCGCCGCGTTCACCGTGGCTTGGGAGCGGCCGGATGATTTCGGCAAAGTGGTGAGCTGGATCGGCAGCTTCACCAACATCCGCGGCGGCTACGCCTATCCCCCGCTCATCCGCAAATCGAAGGACGCCCCCAAGCCCCTGCGCGTCTTTTTGCAGGACGGCGCGGGCGACCTCGACAACCTCCACGGCAACTGGCCGCTCGCGAACCAGGACATGGCCGCGGCGCTGAAATTCGCCGGCTACGATTACCGCTTTGAGTTCGGCGACGGCGGCCACTCCGGCAAGCACGGCTCGTCCCTTTTCCCCGACACCATGCGCTGGCTCTGGCGCGACTGGCCGAAGGAATAAGCGCCCACCATTTTCCAAAACCCTCCCATGAACCACGCCCCCACCCGCCGCCCGCCGCGCTCGCAAAGCGACACCATTCAGGCCGTCCTTTTCGTGCTGCTCGTGGTCGCTGTGGTGTTCCTCATCTTCGCACGCACGCACGCCTAAGCGGACGCGGCGCGATAAATTCTGACTAGACGGACTAGATTTTCCGCCTGCGCTTGGGCCATGAATTCCACCTGGCAATTGCAGGAGGCGAAAAGCCGCCTCAGCGAACTCGTCGAAACAGCCGCGCGCCAAGGCGCGCAGACGATCACCCGGCATGGACGGCCGGTGGCGGTGGTCGTCTCGGCGGAAGATTTTGCGCGGCTCCAGCCGCGCCGCAAAACGGTGGAAGTCCTGCGCGAATGCCCGGAGCAGGGCCTGCTCGTCGAGCGCCTGCGCGACCGTCCGCGCGCGCTGAAGTTCTGAACCGTGGGCTTTCTCGTCGATGCCAGCGTCCTCTGCGAAGCCACCCGCCCGCGGCCCGCGACCATGGTGCTCGCATGGCTGGACCGGCACGACGCCGCGCTGCACGTCTCGACCCTCACGCTCGCGGAAATCCTGAAAGGCATTCACCTCCTCGCCTACGGACGCAAACGGCGCGTGCTGGAAAACTGGTTTAAGGAACTCGTCGCGAGTTTCGCCGGGCGCATCGTGCCCTTCGACGAGGACGCCTGCCGCACCTGGGGCGCATTTTACGCCAAGCCGGCGGCTGCGCGACGGCGACTTTATCACGCTCGATGTCGCGGCACGCTCGCTCACGCTGGAGGTTTCGGAAAAAGACCTCGCCGCCCGCCAAGCCGCATGGACACAGGCTCCGCGGCCCGTGCAGCGCGGCTACCTTTCGCTTTTTCTGAACGAAGTCACGCAGGCCGACGAGGGCTGCGACTTTCGTTTCCTCGAAGGCACCGCGCCCCCACCCGAGCCGGCGATCCACTAGGAGGAATTTGAGTGCCGCGGCGCGGCACTGACCGCACCCCGCGCGGCCCTACCGCGGCGCGACCGACGGTTTGCCAAACCACACCTGAAACTTTCGGGCACCGGCGGCGTGGTCGGCGTCGGTGGTGGGGTTGAGGTGGCAATCGGTCTGGCCGGACTGGGCGGCCACGAGCGCCTGGATGCGGGCGGCGTCGGCCTTGTCCTGCCCTTCGTGGAAGTAGCGGATCTCGGTGGCGTCCATTTTGCGGCCGGGGTTTTTCGCGAGCGAGGCGTCGAAGCCCGCGCCTTCCAGAATGGGCACGAGCGCCCTGGCGGTGTCGCGCTGGGTGTCGTCGGAATAGAAAAGATAGACGCGCGCCTTTTGCTCCGTCGCGGGCAGGCCTTTGTCGATCTCCTGCTCGATGCGCCCGAGGGTGCGGCCGAGCGTGGTGCGGATTTCGGTGAGGTCGGTTTCCACGGCTTCGCTGGCGTTGAGCTTCGAGGCTTTCGCCTTGATGGAACTGACTTCCGCGAGCAAGGGCGCGAGGCCGCCGATTTCGGCGCGCGCTTTGACGAGCCGCTGCTGCATGTCGTCGGCGCGGGCCTTGGCGGCTTTCTCCGCGGCCTGCGCGGTCTTCTCGGCGGCCTCGGCGGCGATGCGCTTGGCGTCGGCGTCGGCGACCTGCTGGTGCGCTTCGTTTTCACGCTGCTGGGTGGCGGCTTCGCGCTCGCCGATTTGCTGCGCGCGGGTCTGCCAGGTGGTCACTTCGTAGAGCGAGTAGAGCAGCCACAGCGCGCCTACGGCGGCGGGCACGAGGGCGATCAGGACCACGCGCTGGCGGAGGCGTTTTTCTTTGAGGTTGGCTTTGAAAAGCGCCTGTTCGAGATCGGCGTTGGGGGTGTTGAGTGCGGCCATAGTTTCCGGGTTGCTGCGTTTTATCCGACCATTTCCTCGGCGCGGCGCACGAGTGGTTCGCGCTGGCGGCTGGGCAAAGTTTCATCCGCGAGCCCGCTGCGCGTGTAGCGCAGGCCGAGGAGCCCCTGGCCGAGAAAGTCGATGCGCGCGCGGACGAGCAGCGCCTGGCAGGCGATGAAGCCGGCGAAGCCCGCGAGCAGCAGAAAATGGGTGAAGCCCAGGAACGCCGCCGGGATGGCCAGCGCGCCGAGAGCGAGCGCGGCGAGGAACATCCAGCGGGCGAGCCGGCGCAGGTCGAGCAGGCTGGTGTGGCGGGTCTGGTTGGCGGCGTCGAGCGCGAGCAAGGCGGGCGGCGGCACCACGGGCTTGGCCGGCAGACTGGCGGGGCGGCCGAGGTGCAGCGCGACCTGGCGGGCGACTTCAGTCAGCTCGGCGTCGCGCTTTTCCAGGCCGAGTCCGTCGAGCGCGGCGCTGAGGTCGTGGGCGGCGTCCATGGGGTTGAGACCGGCGAGGTCGTAGAGGCAGTGGCTGGCCAGCACCCAGCAGATTTTCAGACCCTGCGCGCGCTCGCGTTCGAGCAGCGCGGGGAGTTTCGCGCGGGTGACAAAATCCGATTCGAGAAAAAGGTCGCTGACGATCAGCAGCGCGACTTTGCGGCTGCCGAGGATCTCGGGCAGCTCGGCTTTCCAAGTGCCGCTGCCACGCAGCCGCCGCTCGTCCCAGACGACGATGCCCTCGCCGCCGGCCACCGGCTTGAGCGCGGTCTGGACGCGGTCGAGCCATTTCTTTTCGGGAAAGCAGCAGGCGATGAAAACTCCGGTGCGGGCGGACATGGGACGCGGAGCCTGCCACCGACTGGCAGTGGAATTCAACCCCCGGATTTTCGTGGGGAAAAACGCGGGCGGGCGCGGGCGCTTGCGCCGTCCCACGCGCTCTGGCACGCTGCGCTTTCTCACCCTCACCTTCACTTTCACCCATCACTCACTATGTGCGGAATCATCGGCTACATCGGCAAATCCCAGGCAGTGCCCGTCCTCCTCGACGGGCTGCGGCGGCTCGAATATCGCGGCTACGACAGCGCGGGCGTCGCCATTTTGGACGGCGGAAAAGTGGAGGTGCGCAAGCGGATCGGACGCATCGCGAACCTCGCCGAGCTGCTGAAAGAAAAACCTGCGGCCGGCCAGATCGGCATCTCGCACACCCGCTGGGCCACGCACGGCGGCGTGACCGATGCCAACGCCCACCCCCACGCCGACCAGAGCGGCAAACTTTTTCTCTGCCACAATGGCGTGATCGAAAACTACGCCGTGCTCAAGGAGGCGCTGGTACGCGAGGGGCACACTTTTCAAAGCCAGACGGACACCGAGGTCCTGGCGCATCTCGTGGGCAAGGCCTACGACGCGGCGGGCGGCGAGCCGACGAAGGGCCGGCTGATCGAGGCGTTGCGCGTGGCTTTGAAACAAGTCGTGGGGACTTATGGCATCGTGATTTTGCACCAGGACGTGCCCGGCGTGCTCGTGGGTGCGCGGCGCGGGAGCCCGCTGGTGCTGGGCATTGGCAAAGGGGAGAACTTTTTCGCCAGCGATGTCAGCGCCATCATCGCCTACACGCGCGACGCGATTTATCTCAAGGACTACGACATCGCCGCGCTGACCGCGGAGGAGTTTGAAATCACGAGCCTGGTCGGCGGAGCGAGCGGCTTTGAGGTGACGAAGGTGGACATGACCGAGGAGGATGTGAGCAAGGGCGATTACGCGCATTTCATGCTCAAGGAAATCTACGAGCAGCCCGCGACGGTGCTCGACGCCATGCGCGGGCGGCTCAGCCGCGAGGAGGCCACGGCGGTGCTCGGCGGACTGGAGATGACGCCGACCGAACTGCGCAACGTGGAGCGCATCATCCTCACCGGCTGCGGCACCGCGAGCCACGCGGCGATGGTCGGCGAATACGTCATCGAGGCGCTGGCGCACATCCCCGTGGAGATCGAATTTGCGAGCGAATTCCGCTACCGGAACATGCCGCTGCCCACAAACACGCTGGTCTTTTGCCTCAGCCAAAGCGGCGAGACCGCGGACACCCTGGCCGCGCTGCGCGAGAGCCAGCGCAAGGGCCACAAGACGCTCGGCATCTGCAACAACGTGGCCTCGACCATCGCGCGCGAAAGCGACGGCGGCGTGTACATGCACGCCGGGCCGGAGATCGGCGTGGCGGCTACGAAATCGTTCACGTCTCAGGTCACGATCGTGACGCTGATCGGTCTGCTGCTCGGCCGCATCCGGCATTTGGGCACGACGGAGGGGCTCACCATCATCAACGAACTCGAGGCGCTGCCCGCGAAAATCACCCGCATCCTCGCGCAGAGTGACCACATCAAAAAAATCTCGGAGAAGTACAGCGGCGCTCATTCGATGATGTTCCTCGGCCGGCAGTTCAACTACCCCGTGGCGCTCGAGGGCGCGCTGAAGATGAAAGAGATCAGCTACATCCACGCCAGCGGCCACCCGAGCGCGGAGCTGAAGCACGGCGTCATCGCGCTCATCTCGCCGGAGGTGCCGAGCGTCTTCATCGCGCCGGACGACAGCGTGCTGGATAAGAACATCAGCAACATCGAGGAAGTGAAGGCGCGCAAAGGCCCGGTCATCGCCATCGGCACCGAGGGGAATACGAAGCTCGCGAAAATCTGCGACGACGTGATCTACATCCCCGCCTGCCCGGACTACCTCTCGCCCATCCTCACCGCCATCCCGCTGCAACTGCTCGCCTACCACACCGCCGTCCACCTCGGCTGCGACGTGGACAAACCGCGCAACCTCGCGAAGAGCGTGACCGTGGAGTAACGGCACGGGCGGGTAGCGGCGGGTGGCTGTAGGGGAAGCTGCCAGCTTCCCCTGCTGCCACCCCACCGCCCATTCTCCACGCTGGCTTTTTGCGCAGGCGGGTACAAGTTTCCCGCATGAAACTCCTCCCCGTCATCGCCCTGCTCCTCGTCACCACCCTCCACGCCGCACCGCCGCCGCCGCCGCCCGCCGAGGTTGCGCAATTCCTCACGGAAGGCCAGGCCGCCTTTAACAAAGGCGACTACGCCACGGCCAAGGGTGCGTTTGAAATGGTCTATCAGCTCGACTCGCGCAACGTGACCGCGATCGGCTACCTCCAAAAAATCAAGGTGCTCGAAAAAGGCGCGCCCAAAGTGGTGGATCAGGAACGGCAGCTCGCCGGGCTCATCGTGCCCAAGGTGCAGCTCAAGGAAGCCACCATCGGCTCCGTCTTCGACTATCTCAAAACGACGGCGGGGAAACTTTCGGACGGCAAGATCGCGGTGAACTTTGTGCTCAAGCTGCCGGACGACGCGATCAAGACGCAGACCATCACCCTCAGCATGAACAACGCGCCCTTCACCGAGGTGGTGAAATACGTGGCCGAGCTGGCGAACCTCAACGTGCAGTACCAGAAATTCGCCGTCCTCGTGACGCCCAAATCCGGCGCCGCACCCGACGCTCCCGCACCCGCCCCGACTGCGCCCGCGCCCGAAGTGAAATAGCGCAGGTCGCCGCCGCAGGCGCTCCGCGAACT
>JANXWQ010000260.1 GCA_025351065.1 Chthoniobacter sp.
CGCTGAGTTCCCGGATCGTCGCAATCACGTCTTGTGCGTGGCCCTCGACGGTGACCCTGGGCCACACACGCGCGACCTTCCCGTCCGGCCCGACTAGGAACGTCGAGCGCTTGGCGCTCACCCCGAGCACCTCACGGGCACCATAGGCGTCGATGACCGACTTGTCGGGGTCGGAGATCATCGGGAACGTCAGGCCGAACTTGTCTATGAACTTGCGCTGCGTCGCAGGCTTGTCCGCGCTCACGCCCACCACGCCGCGCCCGAGGAGTTGCACGTACTGCCGCACGCCCGCGGCGCTGCTGATGACCGCCCCGGTGTAGCCCGCGCCATCCGAGCCTTTGCTGCCGAGGTCGGGCAGCGCGGTTTTCCACAGCACCGCGCCGGTCATCTTGTTCATCGCCACGAGTGCGGCGTCCTTGCCGCCGGGCGTGACGATGAGCTTTTCGCCATCGAACAGCGGCGACTCGCTGTAGTGCCAGCCCGACATCATCTTGCCCCCGAAATCGCGCTCGAAATTCTTCCGCCACACCTCGTGCCCGTTCGCCGCCTCGACGGCCACGAGTTCGCCATCCGTGCTGAGCGCAAAAACGAGCGCGGACGAAAACGTGGGCGTGCAGCGCGGCTCGTCGTTTTTTTCGCTGACCTTCGCCGCCCACAATTCCGCGTGCGTCTCGAGATCGAGCGCCACGATGAACTGCCCGTCCTTCCGCGCCGCCATCGTGAAAATCTTCCCGCCCGCGATGCTGACGCTCGACAGCCCCTTGCCCAGCCCGCCGATGCGCCACGCGAGCGGCGGGCCGTCCGCCGACCATTCTTTCAGCAGGCCCGTCGAGGGCGAGATGCCGTCGCGGTTCGGCCCGCGCCATTGCGGCCAGTCGGCGGGCGCGGCGAACGCGGTGAGGGCGAAGAGAGGGAGCGCGAGGAGAGGCCGGGGGATTTTCATGGGGCGGGAAAGTTTTCGCGGCAGACCGTAGCGGGCGTGGCGCGCGGTGGCAATGCGGCGTGGTGCGGCGGTGTGGCGCGCGGTTGGGAAACCCTGTCATCCTTCGACTGCGCTGCGCAAAGCCTACGCTTCGCTCCGGATGACAGGGTTTCTTTTCCACGCGAACCACTCCCCCAATTCCTCGCCGTCATCACGGCTTCTTCGTCGCGCTTTTCGCGATGAGCTTGCGCCACCGCTCGCGTTCCTTCGTGAGCAGTTCCGCGGGGCGGCGGGTGTAGTAGTCGTAGCCGAAGTGGTTGTGCGTCCACATTTCCTCGAAGGAGTCGTAGATGATCCCGTCCTGCGCGCCTGCGAAGATGGGGCGGTTCGTGGCGACATCGTAGAAGCGCGCCCAGTAGGCGTCGGCCGCCGTCGGGTCGGCGGCGTAGAAGCTGCGCCCGTCGCGCTTCGTCGGGCGCAGGCCGGTGAGGCGCGCGCGCTCGAACCACGCGAGCGCGGACTCGATGGCGCGCACAACCTCAGGCGAAGGCTCCGGCAGGCGCATGAGAAAAAGGAGCAGCGTGGCGCTTTCCTCGCCGCTCAACGACGCGGGCTCTTTCAAGCGCGCGGCGGCGGGCGCGAGCGTGAGCGGATCGTGCTGCGCGCACCAGACGGTGGGCTGGCCGTTTTGCACAACCTGCATTTTCACGATGCAGCGGAGCCCGGCGGCGAAGGCTTCGCGAGCGCGGGTGCGGTGCGCGTCATCGACAAAGGCGAACTCGGGCAGGCCCGCGGCGAGGTCGCGGAGCAGCTCGAGGATGTGGGTCATGGCGTTGTCGTTGAGCGTGATTTCGTCGTGGTATTTGCCTTCGAGCGGCCAGCACTGCGGCCAGCCGCCGTTGGGAAATTGCGCGTCGAGGATGTAGTCGAGCCCGCGCAGAAAGGCGGCGCGGATGTCGTCGCGCGCGGTGGCCTGCTGCGCGCCGGCGAGGAGGCGCAGCTCCTCGGTGGTGGCGCGGTTGTCGAAGGTGCCGACGTAGTGCCACGGATCGGTCTGCGAACTCCAGTGCATGCCCGGCGTGCGCGGGCCGCGGTCAAAGCGGACGGCCTTGGACCAGCCGCCGCTCGGGGTTTGAAACGAGAGCACCGCCGCGACGAGGCGGCGCGCTTCGTCGCTCGTAAACCAGCTCGCGGACGGATGCGACGGCAGTTTGAAATCCTTCCCCTCCGGCGCGAACTGCGGTGCGGCCAAGCCCTGCGCCTGCACCTCGGCATCGAGCACTGCCTGCTCGGTGCGGCGACGCTCGACAGAGCGCGCGAGATAGCTCTCCCACGCGGGCCGTTCCTCCGCCGGCAGGGCGGCGATGCGCTCGGCGGTGATAGCGTGTTCGGACGAAAGGATGACGCGCGCGGGCTCGGTGGGGCTTGTCTGCACGGCGTCTGGTGCGTCCGCATTTTCCGCCGCAGGCGCGGCGAATGTGAGAGCGCAAATCACGGCGCAAAGCGATGTCCGAAGCAGATGCACCATCAGCTAAATCAGCCCGAGCTTCATCTTTCCCGCCTCGCTGATCATCGCCTGGTTCCACGGCGGATCCCAGACCAGTGCCACGTCCGCGTCGCCCACGCCGGGGACGCTGAGGACTTTGGATTTCGCCTCGGCGGCGATGGTCGGGCCCATGCCGCAGCCGGGAGCAGTGAGCGTCATTTTCACCTCGACCATCGCGCCCTGGCCGGCGCGCGGGCTGATGACGCAGTCATAGACGAGGCCGAGATCGACGATATTGACGGGAATCTCCGGGTCGTAGCAGGTGCGGAGCTGATCCCACACGGCCTTGTCATCGACGGGCGTGTTGGCGTCCGCGTTTTGCGCCGGGGCGGGCTGAGGCGCGGCGGGTTCGAGGCCGAGGGCCTCGGCATCGGCGTCGGCGATGCGGGCCAGCCCCTGATCCGTGGCCACGGTGTAGCTGCCGCCGAGCGCCTGGGTGATGAAGACGCGCGTGTCCTTCGCGAGCGTGATCGCCTCGCCGCTCGGGATGCGCGTGGCCGCGCAATCGCGGGTGAGAGTTTTTTCGGTGTTTTCGTGCATGGGTGAAAAGGTGGAGTGATTGCGGACAAACCGAAAGGCGGCGTTTTCCTCGCGTGAAAAATCAATCAGTTTGTCGGGAGCGCCAGTAGCCGGGGCGGCGTTTGGCGTTGGCGACGGCGACGATGGAGATGTGATCGGGGCAGTCGCGGTAAAAAATGACGAAGGGAAACCGCTCCACGACGAACCGCTGCAGCGGCGTGCGTTTGTGAAAGGCGTAAAGCTCGGGCTGGCGCCGGATCATTTGAAAGCTGCGCCGGATTTCCGCCTCGAAGGCCAAGCCAAGGCCTTTCACCCGTTTTTCGTAAAATGCCACGGACTCCCAAAGCTCCTCCTCCGCGTCTTGGTGAACGATCAGCCGCTTCACGAATACTTGGCGCGGATTTCTGCCAGCACGTCACCCGCCGGACGGCCCTGATCCTTGCCGGATTCGATCCGCTCCAGCCGCTGCGCCAACTCGGAATCCCATGCGGCGTCGGCTCCTGCCTCGTCTTCGGATTCCACGCTTTTGAGCAGACGAAAGGCCAGCGCCAGCCGCTGCTCGGGCGGGAGAATCAGCGCATCATCGGCGAGGTTGTCGAGTGTGGTTGGCATGGCGGGGAAGGTAGTCGGCAGACGGGATTTGTCGAACGGTGCGGACTCATGCGGACGGCGGCGGCTTGAGCACCACCTTCACCTTTTTCTCCGGCGCGGTGCCGCTGTGGAGTTGGTCGAAAAGGGTGGTGGCCTGCGGTGCTTGTACTGGCGCGGCTTGCGGGGCGGCGGACTGCGGAGTGAGGGCGGAGCGGAGGGCGTTTTCGACGAGCTGGGCGCAGTGGATTTTCATGGGCGGCAGCGCGCCGAGCGGGGCGGCGAGGTCGGTGCCGGACATGGAGAGCGCCTCGGCCACGGTCTTGCCGGCGATGAGTTCGGTGGCGACGCTGGCGACGGCGATGGCGGTCTCGCAGCCGAAGGTCTGGAAGGTGGCGCGGTCGATGATTTTCCGGCCCTGCGCGTCTTCCTTGAACTTCACCCACATCCGCAGCATGTCGCCGCACTCGGCGCTGCCGACGGTGCCGACGGAATCGGCGTTGTCCATTTCGCCGATGTTTTTGGGGTTGGCGATGGCGTCGTGGATGCGCTGCTGGAGGTCTTCGTTGTTCATTGGAAAAAGGGTGGGGTTGATTTTACCGCAGAGGCGCAGAGGACGCAGAGGTGGAGGAGGGAAAACGCCAGCGCACGCTACAGATTTTCTTTTCCGAACCTCCGCGATCTCTGCGCCTCTGCGGTAAAAAATCCGTCTTCATTCCAGCTCGTATCTCGGCAAGTTCGCATCGACTTCCTGGCTCCACGCGTCGATGCCGCCTTGCAGGGCGCGGACGTTTTCAAACCCGTGCCCGGCGAAGTAGGCAGCGGCGTCCATGCTGCGCGCGCCGGTGTGATCGACAATAGCGGTGAGCGCGCGGCGGTCCCATTTCACGAGGATTTCCTGCATCAGCTCCTGGGTGAAAAAGATCGCGCCCGCGATGTGGACGGCGTCGAATTCCTCGCGGGTGCGGATGTCGATGAGCTTCGCGGCGGAATCGGTCTTGAGCGCGGCGGCGAGGTCGGCGGGGACGATGAGGATTTTGGCGTCGGCCTCGTGGCTTTCGAGGATGTGGGCGATGACTTCGTCCACGGGCAGGTTTTCATTGCGCGCGCAGACCTCGGCGAGCGTCTCGGTGGGCTGGAAACCGCAGCTCGCGCAGCCGCCGATATGGTAGCGGCGAAAGAGCGCCCGCTGTGCGCCGGGAAAATGCCGGAGCAGTTCGCGCATGGTGAGCTGCGGGTCGGGCGAAGCGGTGGTGGTCATGCGGGGAGAGTAGCGCGCATCAGAATCACGTGCCAGCCAGGGCGGTGACGGCGACGGCGGCAGTTTTCGCGAGGTCTTCGGACGAGTGGGCGAGGGAAAGGAAGCCGGCCTCGAATTGCGAGGGGGCGAAGTAGATGCCGGCATTGAGGCAGGCATGGAAGTAGCGGGCGAAGGTGGCTTTGTCCGAGCGCTGGGCGTCGGCGAGGTTCCAGCCCACCGAGACGCTCGCCGAGGTCTGCGCGCGCAATGAAAACCTGCCCGTGGACGAAGTCATCGCCCACATCCTCGAAAGCCACGAGGCCGACGCCAAAATCCTCATCGTCCCCGCCGACCT
>JANXWQ010000304.1 GCA_025351065.1 Chthoniobacter sp.
GGCGCGAGTTGCCCGAACAATCTCATCGAGGAAACCATCCTCCGCCTCTACGCGCTCCACGGCATCGGCCCGGAGCGGCTGCTGGGAGCCTAGAACTCCACCTTGCGCGGCTTCTCGCCGAGCAGTGCGCGCAGTGCCGCGCCGGGCAGCGCGTTGCCTGCGAGCCAGTAGGCTAAAGCCATGAGCTGGTGCTTTCGCGAGCAACGATAAGTCGCGAGCAGATTGGCCGGCGCGAGGCTCAGATACTTGTTCCCCGGCTGATCGGGCCGTCCGAGTTTGCAGTTCAAAAACGCGCGCGGAATGCTGCGCACGGTGCGGTCGTAGAGCGCGCGGGCGAAAGCGCGGTCGCCGGTCGGCGCGAGCAGTTCATCGGCATAGACGCGCGTCAGATCGACAGCGGTGAGCAGCGGCTGGTTCCAGCTTTTGCACTGCTCCTCAAACTCGAACAGCGGCTCCGGCACCCACCGCGCCCGCTCCCGCGCGAGGATGCGCAGCAGCACCGCCACATGCGGATAGAGCGATGCGCAAAGGCCGTCCTCATCGTGCGCGAGATAGTCCGCGCGACGCACCACGAAGTTGCCAATGAACGTGAGGTGAAAAACCCCCAGCACCCGCGCGACTTCGCGGCCGTCAGCCAGCCAGCACTCGTCTTTCCGCGCCGCCCAGTCGCCGTCCATCGGCTGGTCGGGCAGCGTGGGGAAAAGCGCGATCGCGGGCCGCCCGGCGAGCGCTTTTTCGAGCGTGGCGCAGACGCCCGTGGCGAGCGCGTCATCGTCGCCCTGAAAAAGCAGATACTCGCCCGCGGCCATGCGCGCGACGGTGTGAAGATTGCGGGCGAAGCCGACGTTTTCCGCCTGCCGGAATTTCTTCACCGCAAGGCCCGGCGGCTGAAACGCCGCGATGGTTGCGGGCGTGTCATCGGGGGACGCATTGTCGCTCAGACAAACCTCCACCCGCTCCTGCCAGCCGCCGCTCGCGATGACCTCCGCCACACGTGCGAGCGTCGGAGCGAGCCGGCCCGCGCCTCGAAAAGTCGGGATGCAGATCGAAACGAGTGGCGGCATCACGCAAAGGACAATGGCACCGTGTCCGCCGGGTCGTAGAGCCGGTCGGTATAAGCGCAGAGCAGCATCGGCGGCTCGCTTTCGCCCTGCTCCGCGCGGAAAGCGTGGGCGAGGCCCGCGGGGATATGGACGGTCACGGGGGCATCCGCGGTGAGCGCGATTTCCGCGCGTTCGCCAGTCACGGGATCAGCCAGCAGCAAGGTCGCGCGGCCTTGTAACAGCGTGAACCACTCCTGCGCCAGCGGATGAAAATGTCCGCCGCGAATCTGCCCCGGCTGCGCCATGACCACGTAAAACTCGCCCGTCACTGCCGGCAGCCCCGCTTCGTGGCCGTCGATGCACTTGAGCAGCCAGCCCCGCGCATCGCCGCGCTGCTGGCGTGGGTAAAGGCGGATGCGGTCGAGCAGTTTCATGCGAGCATCCGCGCGAGGCCGGTCGCGAGCGGCGTCGAAGGAATCCAGCCGAGCGTGGCGCGGAGGAGGGAAATGTCGGCGGTGTAATCCATCATCTCGTCGCTGCGGTAAGGCCGCGCGCCGAAGCGCAGGTCGGGCGCGAGGCCCGCGCTGCGCAAGGCGTCCGCGACTGCTTCCACAAAGGCGCGCAGGGTAATGGCTTCGCCCGTACCGATATTGAGCGCGCGGAGCGCGCCCACCGGCGCGGGCTGCGCGAGTGCGCGCCAGAAAGCTTCGGCGACATCGCCGACTTCGGCGCAATCGCGGAGCTGTTCGCCGGGCGTGAGATCGACCGGGTCACCAGCGCGAGTCTTGGCGACGACGTAGGCGGCGAGCCGTCCGGCGGGCTCGCCCGCGCCGTAGATGCTGAACGGACGCAGCACCGTGACCGGCAGCCGCGTGGCATAAAACGACGCGATGGCGGACGCCGCCGCCTTGCTCGCGCCATACGCCGAGTTCGGCAGCAGCGGATCGCTTTCGCGCCGTGCGCGGTCGAGCGGCGCGTACTCAAAACCCGAGCCCGCGCAAACCACCGCGGGCGGCGAAGCAAGCTGCGAAGCTGCTTCCAGCATATTGGCCAGTCCGAACGCGTTCACGCGGCAGAGGCCGGCGACATCGCTCTGCCCGTACGCCACGCCCGCCGCGGCGAGATGGATGATGCCCGTCGGCGCGACATTTCTGACGACCTCGGCGAGCCGCGCCTCGTCCTCGATTTCACCGGCATGAAACTCCACATCCGGGCCTGCCGAGTGCCGTCCGAAGGAATGCAACTCCACGCCCAGCCGCCGGCCCATTTCCACGACATGCCGCCCGACGAAACCACTCCCTCCGGTGACGAGCACGCGCCCGCCTTTCCACAGTAGCGGCGGCGCGCTCATGCGCCTCGCGCCCACGCGAGGCCTTGCGTGAAAGCGGCGCGCTCGAACTCGGCAATCTGCCCGACGGTGAAGGCGCGCAGCTCACCCACCGCATCCCCGGCGGCGTGTTCGCGGTACCAGCGCGCGGTCTGCTTCACGGCTTCGTCAAAGCCCCACGTCGGCCGCCAGCCGAGCAGCTCGGTGGCCTTGTCTATCGCCAGCCGCAACCGGCCCGCTTCCTTACCCGCGAAGACCGGCCCGCTTTGCTCCCAAGTGCCCGGCCAATGCCGCAGCATTTCCTCCACGAGCGCACGGACGGTGCGGAAGTCGTGCGTCGCGGGGCCGAAGTTGAACGCCGAGACGAGCGGCGAATCCTTTGGCTCCTGCGCGATGCGCGCCGCAAGCGCGAGGTAGCCGCTGAGGCAGTCCAGCACATGCTGCCACGGGCGCAGCGATTCAGGATGGCGCACGCCGATGGGTGCGCCCGCGGCGAGGGCGCGCGCGCAGTCGGGCACGATGCGATTCTCCGCAAAGTCGCCGCCGCCGATGACATTGCCCGCGCGCGCCGTGACCACGCGGCCGAGCGAATCGTCTTTCGCAAAGAACGAGCGGCTCCACGACTGCGCGACCAGCTCGGTCGCGGCCTTGCTCATGGAATAAACGTCGTGCCCGCCGAGCGCGTCGTTTTCGCGGTAGGCGAAATCCCACTCGCGGTTTTCGTAGCATTTGTCGCTCGTGACCACGACGACATCGCAGCCGAGGCCAAGCGCGCGGACGGCTTCCAGCAGGTGCGCGGTGCCGAGCGCATTGGCGGTGAAAGTGGCGAGCGGTTCGCGATACGAGGTCTGCACGATGGCCTGCGCGGCGAGGTGAAAGATGATGTGCGGCCCGCTTTCCGCGACCGCGGCGCGCAGCCCGTCGAAATCGCGGATGTCCTGCAAATGCTCACGGGCAAAGGTGCCGGCGCGCACGATCGGGTAAAGCCCCGGCCCCGGCTCGGGCGCGAGCGCCAGCCCGTGGACCTCCGCGCCGAGTCGCGCGAGCCAGAGCGAAAGCCACGCGCCCTTGAACCCCGTGTGCCCGGTGACGAGCACGCGACGCCCGCGGAAGTAGTCGCCGAAAGGTTCGCCAGCCATCACCAGATTTTCCAGGGCGCTGCGCCCGCGTCCCACAGGCGGTTGAGCAGCTCGTATTCGCGGTAGTTGTCCATGCACTGCCAGAAACCGCGGTGCTCGTAGGCGTGGAGCTGGCCCTCGGCGGCGAGCCGGGCGAGCGGTTCTTTTTCCAGCACGCACTCTTCGCCCGCGAGGTATTCGCCGATCCGCTTGTTCAGCACGAAATAGCCGCCATTCACAAACTCATCCTTGCTCTGCGGCTTCTCCTGAAAGCTGCGGACGCGCGTGCCGTCGAGCCCGAGATGGCCGAAACGGTTCTCCGGCAGGATCGCGGTGAGCGTGGCGAGGCCGCCGTGCTTTTGGTGAAAGGCGATGCTCGCATTGATGTCCGAGTCGGTGACGCCGTCGCCGTAGGTGAGGAGGAAATTTTCGCCCCGCACATGCGGGAGCACGCGCGCGAGCCGCCCGCCGGTCATCGTTTTCAAGCCGGTGTCGACGAGCGTGACGGTCCAGTCCTCCTCGTCGTGCGTGGAATGGTACTCGACCGACGGCATGCGCCCGAGGCGTAGCGTGAGGTCGCTGGTCATGGCGAGGTAGTTGAGGAAAAACTCGCGGATGACTTCGCCTTTGTAGCCGAGGCAGAGGATGAAGTCTTTGTGCCCGTGGGCCGCGTAGGTCTTCATGATGTGCCAGAGGATCGGCCGGTTGCCGACGCTGACCATGGGCTTCGGGCGGTACTCGGTCTCCTCGCGGAGCCGCGTGCCGAGACCGCCGCAGAGGATGACGACTTGCATGGCGGGGAGGAATAGCGAGCCGCGTGCCGCGAGGGCAACGGTGAAGTGCGCGGGCGCGGCTACTGCCCCTGGTCGAGTTTGAAGTTCACTTTGATCTCGAAAAATTCGCCGTCGCCGAGGCCGGCGGGGAGCGGGTCGATTTGCTCGACCTTCTTCGCGGCGGCGAGGACGGATTCGTCCATGACGGGATTGCCGGACGAGTTGACAATCTCGCGCCCGCTGATCGTGCCGTCTTTGGCGATGCGGATTTTCAGCGTGGTCACAAAATCCGCGCCCGCGCGGACGATGGAGGTGGGCTGCTCCCAGCGGTTCTGAAACCGTTCGTGGAGCATCGAAAAATACCAGCCGAACTGCGGCTCGCCCGTGCCACTGCCGGTCTTGCCCGCGCCTTTGCCATTGCCATTTCCGGGGCCGTTGCCGCCGGGTTTTCCGGTGCCGGGTTTGGCCGTGGCGGCGGTGGCGGCGCCGTCAGTTTTTTTCGCGCCCGGCGTGCCCGCGGGTTTTTCTGCGGGCGAGGATTTCGGCTTGGGCGAGGCGTCGGATTTCGGCGTGGCTTTGGGTTTTGGCGAAGCCTTCGGCGTTTCTTTCGGCGGGGCTTTGGGCGGGGCGGGCCTGGGCGTTTCGCGTTGCGGTGTGGTTGGTTTTGGCGGCGTGGGCTTCGGCGGCGCGGGCGGCGGGGTGATGGGCGCGGGCGTCGCCTGCGGCATCACGATGTCGCTCGGCGCGGGCGGGGCGACGGGTGGCACGGGGACGAGTTCCATCTTCTCGGGCGCGGGTTTTGGCGGCTCGGGTTCGGGCGGAGTGGCGTCGGGCGGCGGAGTTGGTTCGGGTTCGCCAGCGCCCGTTTCGCTGCCGCCGACTGAGCCGCCTTCCAGCCACAGCACTTGATCCCGTGATTTTTTCCCGGGCCACTGGCAGAGCAGCCACACTGCGACGATGAAGGCCACATGCAGCGCGGCGACGATGAGCAGGTTGCGGCGAAAAGCGGAATCCTCGGGCATGGCGGTCAGACGGCACGACCGTCGGATTTACCGCAGAGGCGCAGAGGTGTTTGAGAGGAACGCAGAGATTTTTTTGTTTCTCTGCGCCTCCTCTCAAAAACCTCTGCGCCTCTGCGGTGAAAAATCCTGTTCACGGCTGCTCGGGGCTGGTGACCACGCCGACCTTGGTGATCTTCGCGTGCTGCACGGCGTCCATCACGTCGATGAGCTTTTGCACAGCCAGCTCCTTGTGCGAACGGATGACTACGGCGACCTCGGGCTTCGCTTCCTTCAAAGCGGTGAGCCGCCCTTCGAGTTGCGCGAGCGCCACCGGCTCGCCGTTCAATTCGATCTGCGCCTCGCGGTTGATGGCGATGGTTTGCACGGCCTTGGGATCGACCGCGTGCTGCGCCGCGTCGCTCGACGGGATGACGAGATCGACGCTGTTTTCCATGAGCGGCGTGGTGATCATGAAAATGATCAGCAGCACAAACGCGAGGTCGAGCAGCGGCGTGACGTTCAGCTCGCTGAGCGTGTGCAGGCTTTGGCGGTCGGAGAAGCGGCGCATGGCTACTTCCACCCTTTTTCGCGTCCGCCGTGATCCACGTATTTGTGCTCGAACTCGGACGCGAGTTCCGCGGCGAAATTGTCGAGCCCCACGATGATCGCGCGCAGGGTGGTGATGAGGTAGTTGTAGCCAAACATCGCCGGGATGGCGACGAGCAGGCCGGTGACGGTGGTGATGAGCGCGGCGCTCACGCCGGGGGCCATCGCGGCGAGATTCGCGGAGCCCGCCGTGGCCACGTCGCTGAAAGTTTCCATCACGCCCCAGACCGTGCCGAGCAGGCCGAGGAAAGGCGCACCGCTGACCGCGGTGGCGAGGACGATCATCTGCGACTCCAGCCGCAGCGCGGTCTCGCCGACGGCGCGCTCCATCGCGCTCGTGACCACGCGCATTTGCGCGGGCGAGATGCGCGGCGCGGCGTCGAGCCGGCCGCGGAAAGTTTCATCCACCTCCGCCGAGCCGAGAAGCTGGAAGGTCAGCTCCTGGCAGCCCGCTTTGTACACGGCGAAAAGCGGCGCGCCGTCGAAGCGGATGCGGTCGGTGTAAATGCGCAGCGGCTGGCGGTCGGTGCGAAAGAGCGAGAGGAACTGGTCGCGCCGCCGCTGC
>JANXWQ010000310.1 GCA_025351065.1 Chthoniobacter sp.
CGCGCGAGTCCGCTGAGCGACTGGTATTCCAAAAGCAGGTGCCGCGCGACGTCGATGGCGTTGGCCCCGACCATGCCGGTGCGCAGTAGGATGGCGATCAGCTCGCTGTCGCTGAGCGCGCCCGCGCCGAGGGCGGCGAGCTTTTCGCGCGGGCGCTCGGCGGCGGGGAGTTCCTGGATTTTCAGCGTTGCCATGGGCCCGCGTTTGTAGGCGCAGCCGGCGCGGCGGCGAAAGCGGAAACTGCCTGGCAAGGATTGTCGGCGCCGGGAAAACGTGTTCAATCGCCCTCCGCCTCCCGCCCCGTATGATGCCCGCCCAACCTCCCGCCGCCGACCGCGCCGCGCGCCTGCGCGGCTGGCGGCTGTGGGCCGTGCGGCTGGCGCTGGCGGCCGGGGCGCCGGTGCTTTTTTTCGGCGTGATCGAGGGCGGCCTGCGCGTCGGCGGCTACGGCGAGCCGGTCACGTTTTTTGTGAAAAATGCGGACGGCACGCAGTTCACGACGAACCCTGCGTTCTGCGCGCAGTTTTTCCCCGCGGGCACCGCCGAGCCACCCTGGCCCGCGCAGATGCCGGTGCGCAAACCCGCCGGCACGCTGCGCATTTTCGTGCTCGGCGAATCCGCGGCGATGGGCACGCCCGATCCGTCGTTCGGCTTCGCGCGCCAGCTCGAGCTGATGCTCCGCCGCGCGTATCCCGCGCGCCGTTTCGAGGTGGTGAACGCCGCCGTGCGCGGCATCAATTCGCACATCATGCGGCCGATTGCGCGCGAGTGCGCGGCGCACGAGCCGGACGCCTTCGTCATCTACGCGGGCAACAACGAATTCACCGGCCTCTACGCGCCCGAGCCGGGCCGGCCCGACCTCACGGCCCACCCGCGCCTGCTCCGGCTCATCACGCGCGTGAAGATGACGAACTCCGCGCAGCTCATCCGCGCGCTCGTCCGCCGCGCCGCGCCCGCGCCCGCGGAGGCCCGGCAGGACATGGCGTTTTTCCGCGCGCGCCGGCTCGCGGCGGACGGTGCGCCGCGCGCTGCCATCGCGGAAAACTTCCGCGCGAATCTCCGCGCCATCTGCACCGCCGCGCCCGCGGCCACCGTCCTTTCCACCGTCGCCGTGAACCTGCGCGACTGCCCGCCGCTCGCCTCCCTCCACCGCGCCGACCTCAGCGCGGCGGACACCGTGCGCTGGCAGATTCTTTACGCCGCAGGCGTCGCCGCGGAAAACGCGGGCGCGCTGGAAAACGCCGCCGCCAGCTACCGCGCCGCCGCCGCGCTCGACGATCATTTCGCCGAGCTGCACTACCGCCTCGCGCGCTGCACCGCGGGCGGTTCCCTCGCGGCTTACGCCGCCGCGCGCGACTGGGACGCGCTGCCTTTCCGCGCCGACCGCCGCCTCAATGATGCCGTGCGCGCCACCGCCCGCGACCTCGCGCTGCCGCTCGCAGATGCCGAGGCCGCGTTCGCGGAAAGCGCCGCCGGTGCGCCCGGTGATGCGCTGTTTTACGAGCACGTCCACCTCCGTTTTGCCGGCGACTACCTGCTCGCGCGCACGCTTTTTCCGCGCGTGGCGGAGGCGCTCGCGCTCGGCCCGCCCGCCGCCGATTTTCCACCGTCCGCTGACTGCCAGGCCGCGCTCGGCTACAACGACTGGGACGCGCTCGACATGGACGCGGCCATCGCGCAGCTCACCGCGGGCCCGCCTTTTCTCGACCAGCTCGACCACGCCGCGCGCCAGGCCCGCGCCGCGTCCGATGTCGCCGAGCGCACCCGCCGTTTCGATCCCGCGGCCATGCGCCGCGCCGCCGCGACGGCCCGCGCCGCGGTGGAAAAAAATCCCGGCGACTGGCAGTTGCGCTTCATCCTCGGGCGCACGCTGCTCGCCTTCGGCCAGCCCGCCGAAGCCGTGCCGCACCTCGAGGCCGCCGTCCGCGCCGTGCCCGGCTACGGCCTGCCGCGCCAGCTTCTCACGCAGGCCCAGGCCGCGCACTGAGCGCACTGCCGCGCGCGGGCGGCGATGACCAGTCTGCGGCGCGCCTTTTTCCAACGGCTCATCGAGATCACCGGGCCGGCTCGGGAGCCGTGAAACCGCCGCGGGCAGGATCGTAGGAGCGGCCGTCCGCGGACGGCGCGGGCGTGGTCGCGGCGGCCCGGCGCTGGGCTGGCGAGGGCGGGTGCGGCGCGGCATCGGGCGGCCATTCGTACTGGCCGGTCTGCGCGTTGAAAGTGCGGGCGTCGCGGCCGGTGTGAAGGAGCGAGAAATTGGCGAGCGGGTTGTCGAGCGAGTTGCAACCGGTGCCGAGCGCGAGCGCGGCGGCGGCGAGGAGGCGTGGGAGTTTCATGTGATGGCTGCCGGAGCTAGCCGGGCCCGGCGGCGGAGTCCAGCGCCGCGCGACTTTTTTTCCGCTCGACGCACCGCGGGCGGCCCCCGCACTTTCGCGCCCTATGTTTTCCCACGTCGTCATTTTCTGGACCAAACCCGAAGTCCCCGGCGCGACCGACGCCCTCATCGCCGGAGCCGAGCAGTACCTGCGGCCCATCCCGCTCGCCAAAAGTTTTCACATCGGCCGCATGATGCCGAGTCATCGCGACGTGGTGGACCAGAGCTACCAGGTCGGGCTGCACCTGCTGTTTGCCGACAAGGCCGCCGAGGAAGCCTACCAGGTGCATCCGCTGCACCTCGAGTTTGTGGAAAAAGCCTTCAAACCCAACTGCGCCCGCGCCACCATTTTCGACTTCGCCCAATAACATGAAAATCCCCCCTGGCATCCTCGCCGCCGTCGCGCTCGCGACCGGCATTTTTCCCGCCGCCGCCCAGCTTCCCGCCGCTCCGCTCCCGGCCAGTCCGGTCCGCATCACCGTCAAGCAGGAGTCGAAGACCGACAGCAAAGGCCTCACCAAAACCCAGTCGCGCACCCTCAAGATCACCCTCGTCAACGGCGGCCCCGACAGCCTGCCGTTGCGCGTGAAGTATGCCTTTTTCGGCCACGGGGCCAAAGGGCACGACACCATCATCATCGACCACAGCGACCTCACCACCCAGCTCCAGCCCAAGAGCGACCAGACCCTCACCACCAAGCCGCAGACCGCCGTCTTCACCGAGGCGCACTTGGACAATGGCAAAAAGATCGAGGCCAGCGGCCAGCGTTTCACCGGCTGGGGCGTGAAAGTTTACCAGGCCGGCAAAGTCATCGCCGAAGCCTGCGAGCCCTCCAGCATGCAGGACGACCTGGCCAAAATGCCCGGCCTCCCCGAGTCCCAGCCCGCCCCCAAACCCGCGCCCGCCGCCAAGCCCAAGCCCGCGCCCCACTAGCCGCCCGGACCCCACGGGCCCGCCAGCGTGCGGGCGGACGGCGCTGGCGCGGGGGGATGGGTAGATTTACCCTGCGGAAATGGGGGTAATTTACCCAGTGTTTTCGGTAGGTTTCCACATGCAGATTGCGGATCATTCCCAATTGCGCGCCTGCTGGCGCAAGGGTATCGCTGCGTGGACATGGCACGGCTCTCTCCAGCGCAGTATCTTTCTCGTTCAGGTGGGGTGTATAAAAATCCTCAGCGGCTCGTTCCTCGATCGGGAAACGCTCCGGTGAACCTTCCCCGGCCCATCTCCCGAGTGGGAAATGCTCCGGTGAATCCTCCCCAGCCAATCCCTCAAGCGGGCAACGCCACGGCAAACCATCCCCAGCCAATCCCCCAAGCGGGCAACGCCCCGGCGAATCTTCCCCAGCCCATCTCCCGAGTGGGCAACGCCCCGGCGAACCCTCCCCAGCCCATCCCCCGAGCGGGCAACGCCCCGGCGAACCCTCCCCGCCTTCATCCCCACGCCTGACCCACCCCCCATGCCCACCGAACCCTGGAAATACGCCGAAAACCAGTTCCTCGCCGCCACTGACGGAGATATTACCCTGATGGGCGAAATCTTCGCCGACCATCTGCCCCGGCTGGAAGCCGCAGCCGTCGCCGACTCCTCCTTTACCGACCTCTCCGCCGCCACCGGCGACCTCCTCGCCCCCTGGATCACCGCGGAAAACGCCGCCGCCAATGCCGAAGCCGGCCAGCTCAGCGCCACCCTGGCCTTTACCGAAAAGATCGACGGCCTCAGCCGCAAACCCGACGCCGATACCAACAGCCCCCTGGAAACCTGGGACGCCACCATCCGCATGCAAATCCCCTACCAGGGCACCGTCTATACCTACCTCCTGCCCCACGGGCGCGAGACACTGACGGCGGGCAGCTTCGATGAGCGGCTGGATGCCCTCCGCGCCTTTGCCCTGCGCCTCACCCAGCAGACCGCCAAACCCGTGCTCGTGACCCTCGGCAGCACCGTCGCCACCTTTGCCACCGCCGCCCAGCACCTGCGCGATGCGCAGACGACCTTCAAAAGCAAACTGGGCACCGCCCGGCAGACCCTGGAAACCCTCCGCATCGCCCTGGCCATCCGCATGCACGGCAACGTGGGCTTTGCCCTCTTCACCTGGAGCGACACCCCCCTGCGCATCGAAACCCTCTGGGACCTCAGCCTCCTCCGCGCCCCGGCCCAAGTCCTCCCCGCGGCCCCCGGCGCCACCACCTGGACGCCCGCCACCCGCAGCCTCGCCGCAGCCGCCCTGCCCGCCGACGCCACCCGCCTCGTGGCCTGGCGGCTCGGCCCCGGCGGTGCCCCCGAGCAGCTCGCCACCGGCGACCCCGGCGCACTCACCGTGACCCTGCCCGGCGACATCACCTTCACCGCCGGCCTCACCTACCAACTCTGGCTCCAATCCCGCAACGCCAAAGGCCAAAGCGCCCCCGGGCCCATCACCCTGTGGACAGCGGTGTAGGCCAAACCCCTCCGAACCTTTCACCTCCAAAACCCTGCCATGACCAAACTTTTCACCGAAGACATGAAGCCGAAGATCAGGACGCTGATCACGCACAAGAGGTGAACATTGAGCGGCAGCCAGAGGAGCCGTCCCGGATTTCACCCGGGAGTTGTTTCCACCGCTGCCTGAGAAATAGCCCGGCCTACGGCTCCCGCTCCGGGTTCCAGTAGCCGTTGTTTTCGTCGGGGCCGAACCAGCCGAGGTTTTGGGTGTCGGCGTCGCCGCCGTAGGGGCTGGTGCCGGCGGGGCGGTCGGCTTTGGCCTCGAAGCTGATGTGGCCGTCGCACCAGCCGATGATGGCCTTGCCCGCAAAGCGGAAGTGCAGGCTGGGCGAGGGGCGGTCGCCGGAGGGGCCGGTGCCGTAGTCCCAGAAGGGTGGCTCGACGGCGGCGTATTCCTGCACGCCGTCGGCGCGGGCCAGGGCGCTG
>JANXWQ010000336.1 GCA_025351065.1 Chthoniobacter sp.
TTGCGCGGTGTCGCGCGTCCAGCCGTTCGGGCTGGCGAGGTCGGCGGCGAGCTGCTCGGGCGGGTGCGTGCTGAGCTTCGCCGCGGGCTGATGTTTCGCGCCGTCGGGCACCACGCGCCAGATGCGGCCCTGGTCGAGCGGCTGGTCGAGTTTGCGCTCGATGAACTGCCGCCGCAGCCACGGCGTGACGTAGGTAATGTGCTGCACCACGCCGCGCGCCATGTCGGTCACGTAGAGCGCGCCGTCGGGGCCGTTGCAGAGGTTCACCGGGCGGAAGCGCTCGCTCGTGGAGGTCATGAAATCGAGGTCGGGCATGGCGTATTTGTCGGCCGCGTCTTTCGCCGTGATCATGCCGTCCTGCTCGGTGTGAACGTTGCGTTTGATCATGTTCGCCGACGTTTCGCAGACGAACGAGTTGCCGTGAAATTCCGCCGGGAAAAGATCGCCGCGATACACCACCGGCCCGCACGCCGCGGTGAACTGCTTCAGCCGCCCTTGCTCATCGAGTTCGCCCTGACGATACCCGCGGTTGACCCCCGGATTCACGCGCCCCGGAAACGTCCGCTGGCTCTTGGCGATCTGCACATTCGCGCCCACGGCTTCCTTGAAATTCGAATTGCGCGCGAGATAGCCCGAGGGCAGCACGTCGCAGCGTAGCTGGTCGCTGTTCGTATTGTGGTAGATGCGCCCGTAGTCGTCCTCCGAAATGCCCCATTGGCCGCGGAAAACGGTCGCGTCTTTTTTCAACTCGCCCGTCGGCGCGAAGCGGTAGCGCCAGCTCGACTTCGCACTATAAATCCAGCCGTCGAGCGCGAGCATCAGACCGTTCGGCGAGTGCTCGGGGTTGGTGCCGGTGGCGTAATTCGGGATAAGCAACTCCTTGCCGTCGGCCACGAGATCGTGGTTCGCGTCCGGGCACCACCAGACATTCGGCGGCTCGCAGATGAGCGCGCCGCCTTTGCGCAGCATGATCGCGCGTGGCATCACGAGCTTGTCGAGAAAGACGGTGCGCCTGTCCATTTTGCCGTCGCCGTTGGTGTCTTCGAGCACGACCACGCGGCCATTCGGCACGTCCTCGTTTTTGCCGTCGATGTTTGGCATGTAGCCATTCATTTCCACGACCCACAGCCGCCCGTCCTCGTCGAACTGCATCGCCACCGGCGTCGTCACCATCGGCTCGCTCGCCACGAGTTCGACATGGAAACCCGCCGGCACCTTGATCGTCTTCAGCGTCTCCTCCGGCGTCAGGATGGTCGCTGGCGGGATCGGGATATTGGCGGGAAAAGGAATCTCCACCTCCGGCGCAGCGGCGCGCAGCGGGAGCGAGGTCGTGAGGACGAGGGCGAGGGCAACGGCGAGCGGCTTCATAGAAATGGGGTGGTGGTGAATCTGGACAGCGGCGCGACGGGTGCAAGCCGCGCGCGTGTTGCTTCGTAAAGGCGCGGGCCGCTACAACTGCGGGTGATGCGCCGTTTGATTTTGCTGCTGTCACTTTTCGTCTCCGCCGCCGCCCTGGGTGAGGAAAAGCCGCGCCCGCTGATGCGTGATTTCATGGGGCTTTGCGGGCACACGGTGCAGTTCAAGCCGGAGCTGTACGCGCCCGTCACGCGGCTGGTGCGCGACTACCATCCCATCGAATGGGACTTCGGCGACGACACGAGTTACGCCACGAAATTTCCGCTGGCGCGCAACGGCGTGGACTGGTCGCAGGTCTATGGCTCATGGGCTCGGGCGGGCTATCGCACCGAGGCGAGTTTGATTTTCGACAACCTCAAACCCGACGCGTGGAAAGACCTGCCGCGCGATGCCTTCGCCTATGGCAAAGCGTTCGCGAGCGCCTTTGGCCCGTCGGCCAAAACGCCGCTCGTGGAGGCGGCGGAGATTGGCAACGAGCCGGGCAAATATGACGACGCGACGTATCGGAAAATTTTCGAGGCAATGGCCGGCGGGCTGCGTGCTGGCGACCCGAAAATGCGCATCGCGACGTGCGCGGCGAATCTCAGCAAGAGCGGGAGCTACTCCAAAAGCGTGGACTGCGTGGCCGGGCTGGAGCGGCTCTACGACATCGTGAACGTCCACATGTATGCCGAGGTCACCGGCTGGCCGACATGGCAGCGCAGCTACCCGGAAGACCCGAAGATCGGCTTTCTCAAAGACATCGGCTCCGTGCTGATGTGGCGGCGCGAGCATGCGCCGGACAAGGAAGTGTGGCTCACCGAATTCGGCTGGGACGCCACGACGAAACCCGCGCCGACGACCGGCGACTTTGCCAAATGGATCGGCTCGACCGAGCGCGAGCAGGCCATGTGGACCGTCCGCGGATACTTGGTTTTATGCGCCCTCGGCGTTGATCGGGCCTACCTCTACTTTTTCAATGATGACGACACGCCGCACCTCCACGGCTCGTCCGGGCTGACGCGAAATTTCGTCCCGAAGCCCGCCTTTCACGCCGTCGCGCACCTGCTCAAAACGCTCGGCGACTTCCGGCTCACGAAGGTCGTGCGCGAGGATGCGGCGGATTGCTACGCCTACGAATTCACGAACGGCGGAGAAGCGAAAAATCGCGTGCTCGCAGTGTGGAAGCCGTTCGGCGCGGCGGTGAAAACCGCGTTGCCCATTGGCGCGGCAAAAGTGCTGCGCGCCGAGCGCACGCCGCTGACTGCGGGCGAGGCCGAGCGCGTGGAGGTGAAGAGCACGCCGGGCGGAATTGAAGTCGAAGCAGGGGAGCTGCCGGTGTTCGTGTTCCTCGAAGGCTAAGCGCGCCGCCGTCCAAAAAACTGCCGTCATTGAATGACGGGGTAGGGATGGGGAATCCGTCCGGGGCGAGCGCAGCGAGGCGGCGGGCGCGGGTTCACGTCCGCGGACAGCACGGAGTGCCGTCCCTACCCGCGCTACTTTTTGAACGTCTGCAAATACTGCCAGATGGCGTCGTACTGCTCGCTGGCTTTGCCGTCGAAGAAATCGGTGAGCGGAGTTTTGCCGTCGTCGTCGGCAAAGCGGGGCATCTTCGTTTCGGGATCAATGCGGAGGGGCTGGAGCAGCCAGCGGTCGAAGTATTCCTTGCGCAGGCGCTCGCGGACGTAGGCGAAATTTGGGGCGGGGGCCTCGAAGACGGCGGTCGCCGCGCGCTCGCCGAGAGCGTGGCATTGGAGGCAGTTGAAGCCGCCGTTTTCGCCGAGCAGCGTTTCGCCGGCCCTCACTTTTTCCGGCGCGAGGGCGGATGCGGGCGCGGGTGTGAGCGGGAAGCCGTGTTCGAGCGCGAGTCCATTTGCGATGCCGTCGGCAGCCGCGGCGAAGCCGGGCATGCGGGCGATGAGCCAAGGACGTGGCTTGTATTTTCCATGCCCGGCAATGAACTCCACCATCCAAGCCGGCTGTAATTTTTCGCCGAGCCAGGTGAGTTGCGGGAGCGCGGTGGAGGCGATGGGTTTACCCTCGCCTTCTTCGAGCGGCGCGGCGGCTTGCAGCGGGGCCATTTCGTTTTCGAGTTGCGACCACACGCTCGCCTGGCCGTCGCGCGCGTGGCAGGCGGTGCAGCGGAGACTGGCGATCTGCCGCTCGGCAAATTCCGCGGGCGCGTCCTGCTTCAGCGAGGCGAAGCCGCTGGCGGCGAAAGCGGCGAGCGCGTCGCGCTGCGCGGGCGTGAAGGCGAAGTCGGGCGCTTTGCCGCGCGCGGTCGCATCGGGCGCGAGGCAGCCTTTCGTCCAGCCGGTTTTGAGCGTGGCGGCGAGTGCGGGTGCGGTCGTGGGTGGGAGGCCGGCGTGGCAGTTGAGGCAGCCGCTGGTGGCGAGGAGTTGCGCGCCGCGGGTGGCGTCGCCTTTCGGCGCGGCGGGAAATTCGCGCTTGGCGGAAAGGAAAAGATAGGCGGTGAGTTTGGCGGCCTCGTCGTCGCTCAGGCGGAAGTGCGGCATGCGGCTCCAGGCGAAATTTTTCGCCGGGTCTTTGAGATATTCGGTGAGCGCCGGGGTCTGCCATTTGGCGCGGACGTGGGCGAGGGGAGTGCGGTCGTGCGCGTCCTTGCCGTCGGCGTCGGGGCGGGTGTGGCAGGCGATGCAGCCGAAATCGGCAAAGAGCGCGCCGCCCTGCGGGACGAGCGCGCCGTCGAGGGGCTGGCCCTCCGCCCGCGCGCCGAGCGAAACGAAATACGCCGCGAGGTCGGCCGCGCGCTCGTCGATCTGGCCGGGCTTCCCGTCGAACACTTTTGGCATGAGCGCGTGCGGGCGGATGGCATGCGGGTCATTGATCCACGCGGCCAGCCACGGCTCGTTGAACTTCGCGCCCAGTTCGCCGAACTGCGGCGCGTCCTGCGCCAGTTCGGGCAGACCTTCGCCGCGCGCCGGGAGCAGTGCCGCCGCCTCGTGGCACGCGGCGCAGCGCAGTTCGGCGAAAAGCAGCCGGCCCGCGCGCACGCGCTCGCCGGTGCGGAGGTCGGCGGCGCTGACGTTGTGCTGAAAGGCGGTCGGCGGCACGGGCTCCCACGAGAATTCTTTCGACGCCCACAGCAGCCGCAGCAGCGCATCGCCTTTCGCCGGGCTGGTGAACTCGACCGCGAGTTTGTTCGCGCCCTTTTGCAGCTTTACTGCCGGGCTTTCCACGCGCGCACTGCCTTCCAGAATCGTCGCGCCGTTGAGCACCACTTTCACCGCGCCCTGCACCTCGGCGGCGAAGCGAAATTCTGCGCGCATGTCGGAGACGATGTCGGCTTCCCACTTCGCGGCGAAAGGGCCGGCGGGGAGAAATGGCGTCGCGGGCTGGCTCGCGGGAACCTCCAGTGCGACGAGCCGCGCGGTACGCGTGTCCGACTTGCCGCCGGCGGTGAAAGTCAGCGCCAGTCCTGGCTTCAGCGCCGGTGCGGCCTCAGTGAGCGCGGGCGTTTTCACCGCCCCCTCCTGCGCGCGAAGCGACGGCGAAAGGAAGGCGATGAGCACGAAACAGGCAGCGAATTTCATGGGTGGAAAAAAGCGGACAGCGGATGAGGCGTCAACGGCGGAGCGGGTAGGGACGGCACTCCGTGCTGTCCGCGGGCGAGCGGAGCGAGG
>JANXWQ010000365.1 GCA_025351065.1 Chthoniobacter sp.
CTGCATTGATCCTGAGTCGGCGAGCTTATTCGAGAGCCGAGAACAGCCGCCGATTCCTTATTTTCTTTGCACTCGTTGTCGGCTACCTCTCCGCAGCATACGGCCTCTACCTTCGTTTCTTCGCGTGAGCTTCACCCTTTCCCAAATGACCGCAACGCCTGACCCTGCGCTGCCGCGAACGGCTCCGGCACGATGGGCGGGGTGGGGCGGTGCCGGTGCGGCGGGGTGATCCGTGGAAGGGCGGGGGGAAACGGAGTTTCGGGGATTAGGGCGTTGCCAAACTGGAGTTTGGTCACGAGGGCGGGGCAACGGCCGGCGACCGAGGTGGCGCGGGTTCGAGTTCGGCGAGGCGCTTTTGCAAAAGGACGGCCTCCCACTGGCCGCTGGCGTTGGGCTGGTGGAGGTAGCCGTAGTTCAGCACGGAGCCGGCTTGCGCCAAAAGGAGGCGCGAGACTTTTCCGAAACGGCCCATGCCCATGACGCTGAGTGGGAGCGGCGGGCGCGTGGTGAAAAGGGCGAGGAGCTGCGCGAGCGCGGCGGGCGTGTCGGCGAGGGCGGCGATCTTGCAGATGTCGGCGCCGGCGGCACGGGCGCGGCGGATGGTCTGCCGGAGCCGGGCAGCGGGCGGCACGGTTTTGAAGTGATGATCGGAAACGATGACGCGGACGCCCCGGGCGCGGGCGTCGGCGATGACCGCGGCGAGCGCTTTGACCGAGCGCAGCTCCAGGTCGATGAACTGCGCGAACGGCAGGAACTGCGCGAACAGCGCGCGCCGCCGCGCAAAGCTGAGCCGGTGTGCGCCGCCCTCGGCGGGATGGCGGACGGTGATGAGCAGCGGCACGCGGAGCCGCGGCAGGGCGCGCAGGAGCGGGGCGGGATCGGGGGCGAAGGCATCGACGCGGATTTCCAGCAGATCGAGCTCGCCGGGGCGGATGCGGAGCGCGCGGCGGAGTGCGCCCGCTGAGTGAACAGCGCCAACTACTTTGGGTCTGACGCGCAAATCTCTCGAAATTTTTTTCCCGCTCATATTCTGTGCAGCGCGCAGACAACCCGATGCTCGGTCGAAAACAAGAACTCAATCTCCAAACCCTCCAGCTCGCCGATGGCTTTCTCCTCGTCGTGGCTTTTTGGGTCGGGCACACGCTGCGCTTTTTCGGCGCGGACTGGTTCGGCCACTGGTTCCGCGACAAACCCATCGGGCCGTTCGCGGAGTTCCAATGGCTGCTGCTCGTGATCTTTCCGTTCGGGCCGATCTTTCTCGAGCTGCAGGACTTTTACACCAACCCGCTGCAAAAGGACGCGGGCAAGTCGCTGGTGCAGATCGCGCGGACGTTTTTCTGGCTGGGGCTGATGATCGCGGCCTCGGCGTATTTTTTCAAACTCGACGTGCCGAGCCGCGCGGTCATGCCGCTCTTCATGGTGCTCTCCACGGCGGCGCTGCTGCTCCGGGAGCGGCTGACGCTGGCGCGCTTCCGGGCGCGGGCGAAACGCGAGGATCTGCGGGAGAGCGTGGTGCTCGTCGGCACGCCGGAAGACACCTATCAACTGCGCCACAGCTTCACCGCCGAGCAGCTCATGGAGACGAATGTCGTCGCCGAGATCGACATCGAGCAGCAGCCCGTCAACGACCTCGTCAATGCGCTCCATGAGCACTCGGTGAACCGCGTGATTTTTGCCGGCGGGCACAGTCATCTGAACCGGCTGCAGGAGGGCATCGCCGCGTGCGAAATCGAAGGCGTGGAGGCGTGGCTGGTCGCGGATTTCATTCACACGGCGATTGCGCGGCCGACGTTCGATGTCTTCGGCGCGCGTCCGATGCTGGTCTTTCGCACCACGCCGGACGTGTCGTGGAATCTGCTCATCAAATCGCTGACCGACCGCCTCGGCGCAATCGTCGGGCTGGTGCTGTTTTCGGGCGTGTTCCTGGTTGCGGCCATCGGGATCAAAGTCAGCTCGCCGGGACCCATCATCTTCCGGCAAAAGCGCGCGGGGAAAAACGGGAAACCGTTCACGATGTACAAATTTCGCTCGATGCACACGGACGCGGAAATGCGCCAGGCGGAACTCGTGGCGTTCAACCAGATGGAGGGGCCGGTTTTCAAAATCGACAAGGATCCGCGGATCACGAAGTTCGGGAAGTTTTTGCGCCGGACGAGCATCGACGAGTTCCCCCAACTGCTGAATGTGCTCAAAGGCGACATGAGCCTCGTAGGCCCGCGCCCGCTGCCGATTTACGAGGTCGAGCAGTTTGAGAGCACCGCGCAGCGCCGGCGGCTCTCGATGAAGCCGGGGCTGACCTGTCTGTGGCAGGTCAGCGGGCGCAATCAGATCAAGAGCTTCGACGAATGGGTGGCGCTCGACCTGCGCTACATCGACAACTGGTCGCTGCTGCTCGATGCGAAAATCCTGATCAAGACCGTGCCAGTCGTGCTGTTCGGGCTCGGCGCGAAATGAGCCGCGCTGATTGACCGGCGGCACGATTCTCGCAACCTTCGCCCCCCGCATGGAAATTCAGAAAGCTCTCATCACCGCCGCCGGCCAAGGCCAGCGCACGCTGCCGCTGCAATCGCTCGTGGATCGCGACGGGGTCACGAAAACCGCGCTGGCGATCATCATCGAGGAAGTGCTGCGGGCGGGGATCGAGACGATTGGCGTGGTCATCAGTCCGGGCGATGAGGCGGCCTATCGCACGGCCGCGGGCGCGCATGCGAGGCGGCTGACTTTCATCGAGCAAAGTGCGCCGCTCGGCTACGCGCACGCGATTTTCAGCGCGGCGGATTTTTGCGGCGGCGATCCGTTTCTGCTGCTGGTCGGCGATCATTTGTATCTCAGCACGGCGGCGAATGGCTGTGCGCGCCAACTCGTGGAAACGGCGCGCGCGGAGAAGTGCGCGGTGTCGGCGGTGGAATCGACGCATGAAAGCCAGCTCCCGTTTTACGGCGCGGTCGGCGGCAAGCTGGTGGACGCGGCGCGGCGGCTCTACCAGGTCGATACGGTTTTGGAAAAGCCGACGCCGACCGAGGCCGAGCAGAAGATCGACGTGCCGGGGCTGCGCGCGGGCTACTACCTGTGCTTCTTCGGGATGCACGTTCTGACGCCCACTTTGCAGCGGCTGCTCGGCGCGGCTTTTGCAAAAAACACGGGCCGCGAGAGCAGCGTGAATTTTCGCGCGGTGCTCGCGGGATTGGCCGCGCAGGAGCGTTACCTCGCCGCGGAACTGGACGGCCGGCGCTACGATTTCGGCGTGAAGTACGGGCTGCTCACCGCGCAGCTCGCGCTCGGGCTCAGCGGCACGGATCGCGATGAGGTGCTGCGCGGCATCGTGGAACTCATGGCGGCAAAGCTCGCGAAATAAGCGCGCATGTCCCTCGGCCTGCTCGACCTCATCACCTCGCCGGACGCGGACGTGCGCGACCGCTCGCTGGACGATTCGTGCGCGAGCGCGTCGCTCGCGGAACTGCTCGCCGAATGCGATGCGCTGGACGCTTTCCGCCGCACTTCGCAGAACCTCTACGAGCGGGTGCGCGCGTTGTTTTTTCTTTACGCAATCCACCGCTTTCATCTGCCGAAACGCGACGAACTGACGACGGGCGGGCTCATCCCGTTTCACGGCTACGAGCATTTGCTGGAGCGGCGGTTCGAGGAGGCGATTGAGGTTTTTTCCCGCAAACAAAAAGCCGACGGGCCGAGCGACGCGCTCAGCTCGGCGCTCGCCGCGGCGTATCACCGGCTCGCCTTCCAAACGCTCGCGGATCAAGTGCGGCGCAGCGTCCGCACAGTGCGCGGGAACCAGTGGATGTTTCGCATGGGCC
>JANXWQ010000389.1 GCA_025351065.1 Chthoniobacter sp.
CATGACCGCCAAGCGAATGTCACTGACGACGTTCGGGGCGGGCTGCTAAACAGGCACTCCGCAATGTCCATCGCCCGCCTCCTCGCTCTCGCCGCCGTCCCGCAATTTTTCACCGCGCGTGCCGCGGAGTTTACGCCGCGAGGCGCGGAGCGGCGGGTCGCCGGGGAGTTGGTCGAGGCGGATTTCATTCATCGTGCGGGCGTGTTTCGCACGGAGGGGACGGGTGTGCTGGTGGAGTTCGCGCTGCCGCCGTGGGGCGTGGTGAGCTATTTGCAAACGGAAGCCGACCTGCGCGACGTGCCGCTCGGGACGCGGTGTGGGTTTGCGCTTTTTCCGGATGGGAGAGTCGCGGCGATGCAGGACGAGGCCGCGCCGCGCGATGAAGCAGCAACGGAGCAGCAGCGGAAGAAGCACACCGCCTTTTTGAAAGAGCGCGGACTGCCCGCTTTGATCGAGAAGGTCGATGGTACGAAAGTAACGCTCACGCTCATCGGCGATCCGGCGAGCCTTGCGGCACTGTGCAAGGACGAGGGTATCGACCCGGCGAAGCTGGCGGCGGAGCATCGGCGCCTCGGTGTCGCGGTCGCCAATGAGGAGCTGCGGACTTACAACCCGCCGGTGGACCAGCAAGGCTGCACCGTGCTCGAATACCAAAGCGTCCCGACGGATAGCTATGGGTGCGGCGGCGTGCGGTGGGTTATTCAGCCGAACTTACTTCTCGAAGGGTTTCGCAAAGGCCGCATCGTCCGCATCTTCAAGGAGGGCTGGCCGATCAAGGACATGGCTTATGGCGAGAGTATCTATCCCGAGATTTTCAACGCCGAGACGGTCGAGACCGACCCGAATCATTACCCGTTTCGCACGGATTTCGCGAACGCTCATCTGCCTTGGTATCAGCTCCAGCCCGGCGTGTTTCCGCCGATGTATTCCGCCCGTGAAATCGGCGGCGAGCTGGTGAAAGTGGACGCCGCCCAGCGCACGGGCCAGTTCCGCACCGACCGCACGGGTGAGTTAGTCGATTTCATGCTGACGCCCTTTGCCGCGATTCTATTTCACAATACCGAGGCCGATCTAACTGACATCCCGCCCGGCACGCGCTGTCTCTTTTCCCTGCACCAAGACGACAAAGGCGGCTTTACCAAAGCCAGCCGCATCACCGACGAGTTCACCCGCAGCGTGACTTATCGAAACACTTACCGCCTTGATGTTGTCGGCCAGGGTAAGTTACTCGTCGCCCAGCAGCTCCCCGAGATGAAAGACGAGCGCGACATTATGTTTCAGCCGCCCGACTTGGGCCGCATAGAACTGGAAATCGGTGACCACACCCGCGTCTGGAAAGGCGACCAACAGGTGAAACTCAGCGACCTCGCCATCGGCGACAAACTCCTCTTCAACCGCACCGCCCGCACAACTACCAGCCAGGGCCGCTGCACCGACATCTGGGCCGGACTCGAAACGCACAAGCTAGCCACCGAGCAACAGCGCACAGCCCACCACACCCTCGCCAAACAACGCGGCCTCCCCGCATGGATCGACAGCATCGACGGCGGCAAGCTCACCATCACTTTCTTCGCCGCGCAGCGGAAAGACTTCCCTGCCCTGCTCGACGGCGACCCGTATGGGCAGAACGTCTTCGTCCGTCTCGCCGACGAGCAACTCCGCACTCACGGCCCCACCCACAAAATGACTTTCCGCGAGCACCTGCCCGAAGGTCTCACCGCGGGCACCTACGGCTGCAGCGGTGTGCGCTGGGTCATCGAAGCGCAGCCTTTGCCCGACGGCTTGCGCGCCGGCCAGATCGTCCGCGTTTCCAAAGACGGCTGGCCGATAGCCGAGCCGACTAACTAATCGCCGGGAATAGCCCGCGCCTTCCGCGGCTCCCAGCCGCATGACTTTTCTCCACGCCGCACTGCTCCTCGCTGCCACCACCTTCGCCGCCCGCGCCGAAAATCCCGAGGTTACCTTCCAAAGCCCGCCGGTGCGCGCGCATCTCGTTGAGCTGTTCACGTCGGAAGGTTGCAGCAGTTGCCCGCCCGCCGAGGACTGGCTGCGCGGGCTGCATGCCAATGCGGGGCTTTGGCGCGAGGTCGTGCCGGTCGCGTTCCATGTGGATTACTGGGACAATCTCGGCTGGAAAGACCGCTGGGCCTCGCCGCTTTTCACCGCGCGGCAGAACGACTACGGCAGCGCGTGGAAGTCGCGGCAGATTTACACGCCGTGCTTCGTGCTCAACGGGCGCGAGTGGCGCGACCGCGCGCTGCCGCCCGTCGCCGGCCAGCCCGGCGTGCTCACGGTGCGGGTGAAAGCCGGGCGCATCACCGCGCAGTTTGCGCCCGCCGAGGCGAAGGCCGCGGCGTGGGAGGTGTGGCTCGCGCCGCTCAGCGGCGATGTGGAGTCGGACGTGAAGGCGGGCGAAAACTGCGGGCGAAAACTGCGGCATGAATTCACCGCGCTCCGGCTCGACCACCGCGCCATGCAGGGCGCGGGCGCGGGCTTCGGCGCGGACTTTGACGCCGCCAGCCTCCGCGGCGCGCAGGCGCTGGCCGCTTGGGTCACAGAAAAAGGCAGCCTCGCCCCGGTGCAGGCCACCGGCGGGTGGCTGAAACCGTGAGCCGTCTTTCCCTGACAAAAAGCGTGCCCTGCGCACGTCCGACGCGCTTTAAGTAACGAATCATCCACGCCCCATGAATCCACTGAATGTCGAATCCGCCGTCAAAGAACGCTATGCCTCCGGGGCCGAATGCTGCGAACCCGCGCTGTGCTGCCCTGTGGATTACGATCCGCAGTATTTGAAAATCATCCCCGCCGAAGTCATCGAGCGCGACTATGGCTGCGGCGATCCGAGCAAGCATCTGCACGCGGGCGAGACGGTGCTCGATCTCGGCAGCGGCACGGGAAAAATCTGCTTCATCGCCGCGCAGGTCGTGGGGCCGACGGGCCGCGTCATCGGCGTGGACATGACGGACGCGATGCTCGAAGTCGCGCGCCGCAATGCGCCGGTCGTGGCCGAGCGCATCGGGTTCGCGAACGTGGAGTTTCGCAAAGGCCGCATCCAGGATCTCGCGCTCGATTTGGAAAAGCTCGATGCCGAGCTGCGCGCGCGGCCTATCGCCGACGCCAACGCCTTTCTCCGCGCGGGCGAACTCGCCGAGGAACTGCGCGTGCGGGAGCCGCTGGTAGCCGATGACTCCGTGGATGTGGTCGTCTCGAATTGCGTGCTCAATCTCGTGGAAGGCCGCGCGAAGCGGCAGCTCTTCGAGGAAATCTTCCGCGTGCTGCGGCGCGGCGGACGCGCGGTCATCAGCGACATCGTGTGCGATGAGGAGGTGCCGCTCGAAATGCAAAACGACCCCGAATTGTGGAGCGGCTGCATCAGCGGCGCGCTGACCGAGAGCGGCTTCGTGCGCGCGTTCACGGACGCGGGATTTTATGGCGTGCGGATTTTGAAAAGGGACGCGGAGCCGTGGCGCACCGTGCAGGGCATCGAGTTTCGCTCGGTCACGATCGAGGCGTTCAAGGGCAAGCAGGGCGCCTGCTTCGAGCGCGGGCAGGCGGTGATTTACAAGGGGCCGTTCAAGAAGGTGCTCGACGATGACGGCCACGCCTTCGAGCGCGGCGAGCGTTACGCCGTTTGCGACAAAACCTTCCAGCTTTACCAGCGCGAGCCGTATCGCGACGCGTTCGAGTGCGTGGAGCCGCGCACGCCCATCGCGCTGGCAGACGCGCCGCCTTTCGACGGCTCCGGCATGCGCCTGCGCCACCCGAAAGAAACCAAAGGCCAGGACTACGACGCCACGACTGCCGCCAGCCAATGCTGCGACGGCGGCGACTGCTGCTAGCGCATGAACCGCTTCGACGAAAAACTCTCCACGCACGGACTCACGCTGCGCCGCGAAAAACTGCGGACACTGCAAATCAACGTCGGGCGAAAATGCAACCAGACCTGCACCCACTGCCATGTCGATGCCGCGCCGTGGCGCACCGAAATGATGAACGCGGAGGACGCGCACCGCGTCGGCGCGTGGATCACGGAGCATCGGCCGGAGATCGTGGACATCACGGGCGGCGCGCCGGAGTTGAGCGCGCACTTTCGCTACTTCGTGGAAACGGCGCGGGCGGCGGGCGCGCACGTCATTGATCGGAACAACCTGACGATCATTGAAACGAAACCGTTCGCGTGGCTGCCGGAGTACCTAGCCGAGCACGAGGTCGAAGTCATCGCCTCGCTCCCCTGCTACACCGCCGACAATGTGGACGCGCAGCGCGGCGAGGGCGTCTTTGCGCAAAGCATCGCCGCGCTGCACAAACTGAACGCCGTCGGCTACGGCACGCGGCTGCCGCTGAACCTAGTTTTCAACCCGCTCGGCGCGAAGCTCCCCGGCCCGCAGGCCGAACTCGAAGCCGACTACAAGGAGGCGCTCCAGCGCGATTTCGGCATCGTCTTCAATGCGCTCTACGCGGTCACGAACCAGCCCATCGCGCGCTTCGCCGAAGACCTGCGCGCGCATGGCCAGTGGGACGCCTACCTCGAACTCCTCGCGAACAGTTTCAACCCCGCGACCGTTGCCGGGCTA
The DNA here is from genome assembly GCA_025351065.1 of Chthoniobacter sp. Classification (GTDB taxonomy): domain Bacteria; phylum Verrucomicrobiota; class Verrucomicrobiia; order Chthoniobacterales; family Chthoniobacteraceae; genus Chthoniobacter. The sequence goes on from JANXWQ010000389.1 coordinate 4,575, forward strand.
ATGTGCCGCGGCACGCTCAGCGTGGGCTGGCGCGGCGAACTGTACGACTGCGATTTCAACCAGATGCTCGGTATGCAACTGCGCAACGGGCGTCCGCTTTTTTTGTGGGATGTGACGCCGGAGGATTTGGCGGAACGTGCGATTGCGACCGGCATCCATTGCCTCGCCTGCACGGCGGGTGCGGGCAGCAGTTGCACCGGCGCGACCGCCGCGGCGGAACTGTAGGGGAAGCTGTCAGCTTCCCCTACAGCTCCGCGTCGAGCGACGCGGGGCTCCAGGCGTCGAGCGGGGTGAAGTCGGAGAGGTCGGGCTCGAAGGCGAGGCCGAACGGCGCGTCGATGACGCTGCCGGTTTCCATGCGCCCGGCGCGGATGCGCGGCATGGGGAACCCGTCCGGGTGCGGCTCGCAGAGGTCGGCGTGGGCGGCTTGCGCGGCGTACTGGATGGCGGGCGGAAACTGGCTGAGGCCGGCGAAATACTGGTGGCCGTTGCGGTCGGCGTGCGGGATGCCGAGCGTGGCGAGCACGGCGAGCACGGCGAGATCCTGCGGCAGCGCGATGGGGCCGATGTTCGACAAATCCTCGCGCTGTGGTGCAGCTCGACCGACGGCTGCGCGCGGCGGCGGTGCGCAAGAAGCGCGGCGGCGGCGAGGCTTTTGAAGACGCCTTTGCAGTTTTTGTGACTCGTCCCCGCGTAGCCCGTCGCGAGCGCGGTCGGGAGCGAAGTCAGCTCGGCGTCGGATTCGTCGATGATGATCGGCGGGCGCGCGCGCAGGTTGCGCACGAAAAATTCGACGGCACGGACTTGGACAGCCATGCGCGCGAGGCAAGGCGGTGCCCGACCCGTTGGCGAGGCCGGAGTGGGCGCGAGGGCTTTGCCCCGCGATGGTATCCGCCGTGGGGATGTGCCAGACTGCGCCATTCCCGCCGCTTTTTTCCGATGCGCTTCCGCTTCCTCCCATTGCTCGTTTTCTCCCTCGCGGGCTGCGACCGGCCGCCTCGCGTCGCGCCACAAAACGCGCCGGAGGCCGTGCGCTACGAGGCGCGCGGGGTTTTGCAAAAGATCGACGCGGCGGAGCGGCGCGCGGTCATCGCGCACGAGGAGATCCCCGGCTACATGGAGGCGATGACGATGGAATTTTCGGTGCCGGATGCACCGTTGCTGGCCGGGCTCGTGCCGGGCGACATCGTGACTTTTCGGCTGGCCGTCACGCCCGCGCGCGGCTGGGTGGACCGCCTGCAAAAGACCGGCCACACCGCGCCCGCGCCTGGGCCCGCCAGCGCCGACGGCCCGCCGCCCGGCACGCCGCTGCCGGATTGCGCGCTGACCGATGCACGCGGGCAGGCGCTGCGGCTGCGCGATTTCCGGGGCCGCGCGCTGGCTTTCACTTTCATCTTCACGCGCTGCCCGCTGCCCGACTACTGCCCGCTGATGAACCGCCACCTCAGCGCCGTGCAAACCGCGCTGACTGCGGGCCCGGCAGCGAACTGGCAGCTCCTCTCGCTGTCCTTCGACCCCGACTATGACACGCCCGCGCGGCTCGCGGCCTACGCCGCGCCGTACCAGCCCGACCCCGCGCACTGGATTTTCGCGACGGGCCGGGCCGAGGAAGTGCGCGCGCTCGGCGCGGCCTTCGGCTTCGCCTTTTCAAACTCCGGCACGCCGCTCAATCACAATCTGCGCACCGTGGTCGTGGACGCGGCGGGGCGCGTGCAGCGGGTCTTTGCCGGCAACGAGTGGCAGGCCGCGGAGCTCATCGCGGAGATGCAGCGGGCGATGGCCGCGCAGCCTTGATCCGCGAGCGCTCAGGCCGTGGCGCGGCGGCGGAATAGCATGCAGAGACCGAAGCCGCCCAGACCGATGAGCCCCCACGTCGTGGGCTCCGGGACGTGGCCGACGGTGCCGGCGTAGTTCTGCGGGGAGTTCGCCTGGGTGGTGCCGGCGGGGACGGCGCGGGAGAGATTGCCGTCGGTTGGGAGCGAGGGGTAGCTCACCGCGCCCTGCACGGTGCTGACGTAGGTGATGGTGCTCGCGCCGGCGAAAAGGAAGCCGCTCGGGATGGTGAAATTCGACGCCGGCCCGCCCGCCGCCGCCAGCCCGGCGGTGGCAATGAGGATGGCGTGATTGCTCGTGGGCGACGAGGTGTTGCTGGGAAAGATGAAGGTGTGGGTGGTCGAGGTGGCCTGTTCGGTGACCTGGATTTGCGACCCGTTGGTGAACTGCTGGTTGTCCACGCTGGTGAACAGTTCGATGAACTGCTGGGTGCCGTCGAGGTTCGTGAACAGCTCGCGGATTTGCCAAAGATGAAAGTTCGCGCGGGCCGGGCTGGCGAGCAGGAGGACGGCGCAGGCGGGTGCGAGAGTGCGGACGAGGGCGGAGTGGGTGCGGATGTTCATGGGGGGTGATTTTTGGCGGGAAACTTGGTATTTCCTAGCGGTGCATCGTCTTCCCCGCGAGAACTATATTCACCGAGTCCGGCCGCCGGGCCGCCAGCCTCCGCGCCACATGGAACCCACAACCCACGCTCCCGCCACGCCTGGCTTTTCGCGCTGTGCGCTGGCCGGGCTGCTGCTCGCGGCGGCGGGGATTCCGGCGAGTTTGCTGGCGGATTTTTCGTGGGAATCCACGGTCGGCATCGACCTCGCGTGGTCGCCCGCGCATGTGGCCACCTACCTCGCCGTGGCGCTCGCGGGCGCGCTGGCGCTCGGCGCGCTGACCCGCCAGGGTGGCGGCGTGCGGCTGGGCAAATGGCACGCGCCGCTCGGCGCGTGGGTGGTGCTGTGGGGCGCGGTGGCGTTTGTGGGAGCGGTGGTTTTCGACCGCTGGTGGCAGGCGGGCTACGGGCTCGCGGCGGGCATCTGGCATCCGCCGCAGATTTTGAAGGCGGTCGCTTTTTTCGCTGTGCTCGCGGGCGTGTGGCTTGCTGCGGCGCCGCGGCGCGCGACGGCCTTTGCGGCGGCGGGCGGCCTGCTGCTCGCGATGATCGCCGTTTGCACGCTCGTGGCCGCCTACCCGAACCGCCAGCACGCCGCCACCTTCTACCAGCTCGCCTGCGGCACCTACCCCGTGGTGCTCACCGCGCTCGCCGCCGCGGGCGCGCGGCGTTTTTCCGCGACCGCCGCCGCGCTCATCTACACCGGCCTCACGGGCGCGGCGGTGTGGCTGCTGCCGCTCATCCCGGCGCAGCCGCAGGTCGCGCCGATTTACCACGCGCTCGACCACCTCATGCCGCCGCCTTTTCCCCTACTGCTCGTGCTGCCCGCGCTGGCTGTGGATGCGCTGCTGCGCGTCTGCCCCGGCCGCGCGCATGCCGGACGGCAGGCTGTGGAGTGCGGGCTTGCGTTCTTCCTCGTCTTCACGCTCGTGCAATGGCCTTTCGCGCAGTTCCTCCTCACGCCGGCGGCAGACGGCTGGTTCTTCGCGGGCGGCGGGCGGCACTGGCCGTTTTTTTTGAAAATCGACCCGCGTGCGCAGGTCATGTTCTGGCCCGCGCCGGGCGATGAAATCAACCTGCGCAGCGGCCTCGTCGCCGCCGCGCTGGCGGTGCTCGCGGCGCGCACCGGCCTGTGGATCGGCGCGTGGATGAAGCGCCTGCAAAGATGAAGGTGCGGCTCGCCATCCTTGTCTGCTGGCTGTGCGCGGGGCTGTCCGGGCGCGCGCATGTCGGCAGCCCGAACGTGTTTTTTGAAGGCCGGGCCGGGACGCTGGCGGTGCGTGTCATTATCCGCCCTCCGCCCACCTTGCCGGGCATCGCGCAGGTCGATGTGCGCGTGACGGGCGACGACGCCACCGCCGTCACGGTGCAGGCTGCGCCGTGGGCAGCGGGTGAAACCGCGGCGGCTGCACCGGTCGCCGCGCTGCCTGTGGCCGGTGCGCCGGGGCTTTTTCATGCGCCGCTATGGCTGCTGACCAAAGGCTCGTACCGCGTCCGCATCGCGGTCGAAAGTCCGCGCGGGCGCGGCACGCTGGCCGTGCCGCTGAACTCCGCCGCCACGCAGCGGCCCGAGATGCCACCCGCGCTCGGCAGCACGCTCGCGGGCCTCGGCGCGCTGCTTTTCATTGGCGCGGTCTGGCTCGCCGGTGCGGCGGCGCGCGAGGCCACTCTCGCGCCCGGTGCGCTGCCGTCGGCGCGCGATCAACGGCGCGGGCGGGCTGTTGGCGTGGTGGTCGCGCTGGGGCTCGCGGGCAGCCTTTACGCCGGGACGCTGCGCTGGCAGGCGATGGATCGCGATTTCCGCAACAATGCGCTGGCGCAGCCCGTGCCGGTCGTCGCCGCGGCAAGCGGCGAGAGCGGTGTGAATCTGCTGCGCCTCACACCCGCCGCGGGCGGCACCGGGCCGGTGGAGTGGGACACGCTCGTCGCCGACCACGGCAAGCTGATGCACCTCTTCCTCGTGCGCGAACCGGCGGGCGAGACCTTCGCGCACCTGCATCCGGTGCGGTGCGGCGCGCGGCTTTTTGAAAGCGTGCTGCCGCCCCTGCCTGCGGGCGGCTACCAGCTCTACGGCGAAATCACGCGCGAAAACGGCGCGAGCGAAACGCTCACGGCGCGCGTGGTTTTGCCCGCGCCGCTCGGCACCCCGCTCCAGCCGCTCGCCACCGCGGCGATGCTCGGCGACATCATCTGCCGGTCGCCGCTCGCCTTCCTCGGCAACGCCGCGCAGCCCTTCGCGCTCGACGTGGACGACGCCTGGCACAGCGGCCCGCCCACACCGCCCGCCGCGCCCATGCGCACGCAGGTCAGCCGGCTCACGGGCGGCGCGGGCATGGTCTTTGAAAACGCCGGCGACCTCGTGGAAAACCGCGAGACCGCGCTGCGCTTTTCCGTCTTCACCGCGAGCGGCGAGCGGGCCGCGATCCAAGCGTACATGGGCATGCGCGGGCACGCCGTGGTGCGCCGCGCGGACGGCGCGGTCTTCACCCACCTGCACCCCGCCGGGACGATTTCGATGGCCGCCGAGGAAATGCTCGCCGCCCGCGAAGCCGCGCCCCGCCTTGCTCCCGAGCCCACCGCGCCCACCGCCGAGGTGGCCTTTCCCTACGCCTTCCCCCGCCCCGGCACCTATCGCGTGTGGGTGCAGGTGCGCGTGGACGGGCGCGTGCTCACGGGCGTCTTCGAGGTGAACGTGCGCGCGGCCTGAGCGGCGCGCGTTTTTTCCCGCGCTGGAAATCGGGCGCGGGTTCGCCGAGCATCGGCGCACGATGAAAGCATTTTCCATTTCGATTTTTTGCGCGCTGCTCACGGCGCTGGCGTGGGGCGCGGACGGGCCGGCGGCGGTGAAAGGTTCTGCGCCCGCGAAGTCGAAGGAAAAAGAAGCGAAGCTCGTGGCGCGCGCGCCAGTCACCGGCCAGCCGTTCGATGACCGCGAGGTGGAGCTGTACCTCGAAGCCGAAGGGCGGAAGCTGCTCGGCGGCGAGCGGATCAAAAAACTGACCTTCGAGCGCCGCACCTGCGCGCTGCGGCTCGCGGAGCCAGTGGGCGAAAAGCTCGCGTGGCCCGAGGTCGCCGCGCGGGCCGAGGCGGCGACGCTGGTGCTGGGCGAATTTTACCGCGAGGGAAAATCGAAGGAGCTGCAGTTCAGCGTGGCGGCGGGCGCTTTTGTCGTCGGCGAAAACGGGGTGTGCGCGACGAGCCAGCATGTGGCCAAGGATCGCGGCTCGCGCGGCTTCGTGGCCATGCTGCGCGACGGGCGGGTCTTTCCCGTGCGTGAAGTGCTCGCCGTCGATCCGCTCAATGACGTGATGCTTTTCCAGCTCGACCTCCCCGCCGACGTGAAGCTGCCCGCGCTCGCCCTCGCGCCCGCGCCCGCGCCGGTCGGCTCGCCCGTCGCGGTGATGAGCCACCCCGACGACCGCTTTTTCATGCTCACCACCGGCATGGTCGCGCGGCAGACCGTGTGGCGCGCGGCGGCTGGCGATGAGGTGTTCATGACGATCACCGCGGACTTCGCGAAAGGCTCCAGCGGCTGCCCGGTTCTGGACGAGCGCGGCACGGTCGTGGGGATCGTGAACAACACGGAGTCGATCTATTACGACGACGACGGGAAGAAGAAGCAGCTCGACCTCCAGATGGTCGTGAAAAACGCCACGCCGAGCTGGGTTGTGCGGAAGATGGTGACGGTGCCGTAAGGGGATTGTATGGACTTGGCGAAATTGTGGCCGCGGAGTCTTGCGGGGCGGGTTTCGCAAGTCGCTTTGCTGGTCGTCGGCTGCACGGTGGTGGCGGGAAGCCAGCTGGTCGCGTCGCACCTCGATGCCACCGCAAGCTTTTGGGACCTCGTGAAGCCGAACCTGATTCGAAGCTTTGGTCTCGGCTTCATCTTCATTCCGGTGAGCGTCCTCGCGCTCTCGGATTTGCCGCCCGAGAAACGCGGCAACGCGACGGGCCTCTTCAACCTCACGCGCGAGCTCGGTGGGTCGCTCGGCACTGCGCTCATGGGCG
>JANXWQ010000408.1 GCA_025351065.1 Chthoniobacter sp.
ACGCCCTCGACATCGAGCTTCAGCAGCTTGATCGGGCCGTCGATTTTCGCGATGAACGCGGACAGGTCGATGACCTCCACCTCGACGCTAGTTCCGGCATCGACGTTCTTTTTGAAAGCGAGAAGCGAAGAACCATTGGCCCACTTCACCTGGTTGCTGTCCGCGCGTTTGTGGAGGTAAAGGCGCAGCTTATCGGGTCGGTCGAGCACGCCTTGGTTGAAGCAATGCACGTTAGGAAAACCAGCGGTTCGCTTTTTCAAAACACGAAACGCGTGCGGATTCGGCTCGAAGGCATATACGGTAGCGCCTTTCGCCGCGAGCGGCACGGTGACGTCGCCGAGGTTTGCGCCGCAGTCGATGGCCACGTCGCCGGGCGCAAAGGTGATCTCAGCGATTGGACCGGTGAGCGTGTGTGCGAGCGGCTTGCGGACGAGTGTCCAAATCCATTCGGTGAAGCGGCTCATGGCTGGCGCACCGGTTCGTGGCGGTGGAAGACTTCGAGGTCGGTGGTCGTGACGCGATAGAGGCGCAGGTTTTTCGAGGTCGCGAGCGGTTCGCCGAGATGCTCCGCCTCGATGTAGTCGTCGCGTTTCGCGATCACCACGTAGTCGGGTATGCGCCCGAGTTTGCCCGCAAAAAAGACGGGCGTGGTGTTGCTGTTGTCCACGACCACGCCGCTTTGGAAGTAAGGCTGGTACTTGGCGAAAGCGAAGTTCACATAGACGCGGAACCGCCAGTCGAGCGGCGGAGGCGCAAGCACGAGCAGCGCGGTGGGCTTCACGTCATCGAGCTTCTTTGTGATTGCCCGCAGGTCGTAGCTTTCCTTTTTCACCGAATTGCCGGCCATCAAATCGGCGAGCATCAGCGTCGCGTGCGATTCGGCGCGCAGGCCCGCCGCGCCGACGGTCAGTTGCAGCACGACCCACAGCGCGCACAGGCCCGTGGCGAGCAGACGGCCTGCGTCCTGCGCTCCGTTTGCGCGGCTGCGCGAAAATGCGGCGATGAGGCACGCGGGAAGAAATGGCACGGCGAACATGAGCGCTTTGACCGCGGAGTAGTTCCGCTGGAGCAGCAGGAGCAGCGTGTAGGCGGCGAGCGGCGTGATGACGGCGCTGACGAGCATGCGCGCGAAGGGATCTTTTTCGCGGAGAAAAACCACACCGGCGTCGATGACCATCAGCACCGCGAGGGCGGCGGTGAGGACCATGAGAGCCAGCGCGAGCGGCCACAAAACCGGCGTGCGATCCAGCGCGCGCGTGATCGGGAACAACCCTAAAAGCGCCGTGGCAACGCCCGGTTGAACAACCGGCCCGAGGAGGTGCGTGGCTGTTTCCCCGGCGATCTCTGACGCGCGATAGCGATGATAGCGCACGATCCAATCGAGTTGGCCGGAAGCTGCAATCAACGCGACCGCGGCAAGTCCGCCCGCCGCGCAGAGAGCCGCGATTTTCCACGCGCGCCGATCCTCTTTCACCGCGAAAGCCAGCGGCAGTGCGAGCGCGAGTGCGAGGCTCGGCGCAAACTCCGTGTAGCAGCAGCCAAGCGCGGCGAGGAGCAGCGTGAGCAGCGCGACATTCGCCCACCGCGCGCCGCCGTCTGCGACAAGCAGGCTGGCGGTGACGTAGGCGGTCACCAGCGCGAGCAAGCTGGCGAGCACCTGGCCGAGCGCATCCACCTGCATGAGCATTTGCGGCCAAAAGCCGAACAGGCTGACCGCGCCCGCGGCGAGCATCCACGGGGCCGGCAGGCCGAGGCGGTGCGCCCACAAAAGCGTGACGGGCACGAGCAGCGCGACCATCGCGAGCTGGAGCGGGAAGTAGAATTTGTAGGTTTCCAATCCCGTGATGGCCGCGCCGTAGGCTTCGAGCGCCATGATGTTGTAGCGCAGCGGAAAAAGCGCGGTGCGTGCGGTGAAAAGCGCCGTCGGGCTGAGCAGCGCGAGCTTTTCCGCCTCCGCCGTTTTCGCGAGGTCGGCACCGGCGAGGAATTGCGGCCACGGCACGCGGCGCAGCGACTCGGCGAGCGTGGTGTAGCAGTAGGCGTCGGCGGGCTGGGATTGAAAGACGGTGTGCTGCATCCCGCCGGTGATGACGGTGGAACTACGTACGGCGAGGAGCGCGAGGAAAAAGGCGGCGGCGAGAAGCAGCGGGCGGCCGCGCGCTGCGAGGTCGCGGCGCAGCGCGGCGCGGTCGCGGAAAAGGAGCACGCCGCTGACGAGCAGGAGCGCGCCGGTCACGGGCCACGCCCACTTTTCCACGGGCGCGAAATAGCGCACGAGCGGGAAGGCGGCGATCACGACGAGCGCGAGCGCGAGCACCGGCGCAAAGGCCGCGGCGGCAAACAGCCGCTCGGGCCGCCCGCGCGTGAGAGCGTAGGCAGGCCCGGCGCCAATGGCGGCGAGCAGGAGCACGAAGAGCATCGGGCTCAGGGCCTGGTGGAAAAGCATGCGTGGAATTGCGGAGTCACCACGCGGTCCAGCCGCCGTCGATGGTGACGGTGGAGCCGGTCATGTAGCGCGAGGCGTCGGAGAGCAGAAAGATGATCGCGCCGTTGTAATCGCCCTCGTCCGCCATGCGGCCCAGCGGCATGCGCGCGTGGTAGCCGGCGAGGAAACGCTCGTCCTGATTGTTGAAAACGCCCGCGAGGACGAGCGTGTTCACGCGCACATTTTTCGCCGCCCAGTAGGTCGCGAGATAACGCGTGAGATTGAAAAGCGCGGACTTCGACGCGGAGTAGGCGACGGGTTTGAAAAAGGGCGCGCGGAATTCGTAGATGCGCTGGTCGGGACTCACGACGCCGTAGATCGAAGAGACATTGATGATCGAGCCGCGGCCTGCCTGCGCCATCGCGCCGCCGAAGACCTGGCATGCAAGGAAGGTGCCTTTCGCGTTCACTTCCATGACTTTGTCCCACGACTCGGCGGGATAATTTTCAAACGGCCCGGTTTCCTCCGCAGGGGCGTTGGGCGGCGAGTCGAGCGCGGCGTTGTTCACGAGGCCAAAGGGTGCCTCCCACCGCGCGACGATCTCCGCGAGCGCGGCTTCGAGCGAATCGCGGCGTGTGATGTCGGCGGGGACGAACATGACTTGCGGCGAGTCCGCAAGGTCGCCGAGTTTCGCTGCGACAGCAGCCGCGGGCATCGGCAAATCCACGACCGCTACACGCGCGCCGCGCTCGACGAGCGTGCGCGTGTATTGCCGCCCGAGCTGGCCGAGCCCGCCGGTCACGATGACCGCGCGGTTTTTAACGTCGAAAAGCGGATCGTTCATCCGAGCACCTGGTCGAAAAGATCGCAGACCTCGCGCACCGCGCCGTGCCCGCCGGGCGCGGTGGTGCGGTAAAGCCCGTAGGCGAGCACGTCGGGGTGCGCGTCCTGCACGATGATTGGCACGCCCGCGCGTGCGAGGCACGGCAGGTCGTTGATGTCATTGCCCACAAACGCGAGTTGCGCCTCGGTGCAGCCGGTCTCAGCGAGCAGCGCGTCGAGCGCCGCGCCCTTGTCCTCGCAGCCCTGAATGCAGCGCAGTTGCAGCTTTTTCGCACGGGCGGCGACGACGGGATTTGCCTCGGTGGAAACGATGCACATCGCGAGGCCGCGCTGGCGCATTTTGGCGAGGCCGAGGCCGTCCTGCCGCGAGCAGCGCACGGCTTCGCGCCCGTCCTCGAAGACATAGACCATGTTGTTTGTGAAGACCCCGTCGAAGTCGAACACGAGCAGTTTCACCGCGCGGATGCGCGCGGCGAGGGCATCGTCGATTAGTTTCATTCAGCTCAGCGCAGCGGTTTCAAAAAGCTCGTCCTCGGCGAAAGCGCGCGCCGTTTTGCGCCCGAGCAACTGCCCGATCTGCGCGGGCGGGATGCCGCCGCCGGGGCACTTCATGGCGATGTCGGCCTCGGTCAGCACATGGCCCGCGGGCAGGTCGCGCGCGGCGAAAAGGCTCTTGCCCATTTTCTTGATCGCGGACGCTTCGTTCGGCAGGAGCTGCTTCACCGGACTGCCGAGCGCCACGCGCGTGCGCTGGAGGTCGCGCACCATTTTGTGCATGCCGATGGGCTCGAGCGAAAGCGCGTGGTCGGTGCCTTTCCAGGTGTGGTTGAGGGTGAAGTGTTTCTCCACCACGCGACCGCCGAGCAGGTAGGCGGCGACGGCCATGACGATGCCGTTCGAGTGGTCGGAAAGTCCGGCGACGACTTCGGGGAAACGCTCGCGCAGCGTGGTGATGACGCGCAGATTCATGTCCTGCGGATCGGTCGGATACGTGGCCGTGCATTGCAGGAAAATGAGCCGCGGATTGACTGGCATAATCTCGTCATACACGCGCTGCGCATCGTCGATGCTCCCGCCGCCAACGCTGACGATTACAGGCTTCCCGAGCGCCGCGACCTTCTTGATGAGCGGGATGTTTTTCAAATCGCCGGACGCGATTTTGTAGAGCGGCATGTCGAACTCCGCGAGGAAGTCGGTGCTCGGAAAATCGAACGCCGTGGCAAAAAAAGCGATCCCGAGTTCCTGCGCGAGCTGTTGCAATTCCACGTAGTCCTTTTTCCCAAACTCGAGGAACTCGCGGTGCTCGCCGTAGGTCGCGCCGAAGCTGTTCGGATTTTCATACGGCATGTCGAAAGCCTTGCGCGTGTAGAGCGAGCGGTTGTCGCGCTTTTGCAGTTTCACCGCGTGGCAGCCGGAGTCCTTGGCCGCGCGGAAGAGCGCGATGGCCTTCGCCATTTCGCCCTGATGGTTGTTGCCGACTTCGGCGATGACGTAGCAGTCGCTGTCGTCGCTGATGGTGAAATTGCCGAGGGTGAGGGAGCGGTTATTCATGGGTTGGTGGCGTGCATTGGGTGGTGAAAATCGTGGCCGAGCAGGACGGCGAGGCCGTCGCACAGGCTCGCGGCGCTGGCGAAAAGCGGCTCGGCCGGGACGGCGCGCATCTGGCCGCCGAAGCGGAAGACGTGGCGATTCCAGAACTCTATCGGCGCGCTGGGAAGCTGGAAAATTTCGCGCGAAGCGATGATGTCCACGTCGCGACCGAGGAACGGCGGCAGATAGGTGTGGCTGCCGAGGTCGCCATTCGTGATGAAGACGCAGCGCGCCGCGTGGGCGATGAGGCAGCTTTGCTCGCGAAAGGAACGGCCGGGAAAAATCATCGCGCCGGTTTCAGTGCCGAGAGCGGAGGCGCTGTCGAGCGCGCGGCCGGTGTCGAAGGAGAGGACGATGACGGGCAGATGCGCGGCGAGCGCGCGGACGATGGGCTCCTCCTCGACGGTCATGCCGTGCTGCGGGCCGATCGCGCGGCGGCGGGTTTGGACGAGCGCGTAGGGGCGGTCGAGGTCAAAGCCGAGCGTGCGCTCGATGTCGGCGCGCACGCTCTCGTCGTGGGCGATTTTCGCGTAGCAGTTGTTTTCGACGAGGCCGGGTGCGCCGTAGATTTTTCCGGGATGCTCGGGCCGTCCGTAGTAGCGGCGGTCCGCGCCGAAGAGGCAGCCGGGAAAGGCGGTGAGCTGCGTGCTGAAGATGAATTCGACGCGGCTTCCACCGTGCAGTTTCGGCGCGACATGCGCGCGGATCGCGGCGCGCAAGTTTTCGTCGAAAGCCAACTGCTCCGGCGAGCGGTCGCGCGCAGTCGCGTCGGGCGGGATTGCCCAGTACGCGGCGGCGATGCTCTCGCGGAACGGCGCGAAGTCCGAAATCTCGAGGTATTCGTCCGCGGTTTCGTAGAACGCCTGCAGGCCGCGCCGGCCGGCGATGACGATGCGGCTGGAGCCAGGAAGCTGGGCCGCGAATTTGCGGACGACGCCCTGCCAGTTGAAAAGTTCGTAGCCGAATTCACCGAGGAAAACGAAGACGTAAGTGGTGTGCGGCTGCGGCGCTTTCACCGGCCACGTCGTGCGGATGAGTAAGTCGCGCTGCGCGGGATTCGCCCACGCATCCCTGCCCAACGTGCCGTGCCGCGCCGCGAGAGCGAGCGTGCGGAAACGGCTCCACGTCGCGCGCACGCCGCGCGCCGAAAGGCTGCGCAGCATGCGCCACGGAAGCTGGAGGACGGACTGGCTCACATCAGATTGCGTAGCTGCTGGAGCCGCGCATACAGCGCGTCGGCGTCTGCATCGTGGAGCGGTTTGGCTTCGCCGAAATGGTTGCGCTCGGGATTGAAAACCGCGCGCGCCTTTTCCGGCACGGGCAGGCCGAGCGCCTCGCCAAGACGGGCCGTCTGCGCGTTCATGTCGGCGTTGTAGTCGATCACGAACATCGGCTTCCCGCCGCGCTGCGCCGCGATGTGGAGCAGCGATTGGTTGAAGCGCATCCAGTAGTTCAGCGCGGTGCGCTGCGCCCGCCAGCCGGTGATCCATTTTTTTGAAAGGAAAGACTCCACGACCTGCTCGGGACGGCGGTAAATGCCGACAACGATGTCGAAATAATCCATCCACAGCGTGTGCAGCACCGTGGTGCGCGGGTCTTTGAACGCGAGGTAAGGTGACGTGCTTTTCTCCGCCGCCTGCGCGTCAATGTAGGCGATGAACTCCTTGGTTTTCTGGTGCCACTGCGGGCCGACTTCGATCTCCGCGTCGGGCAGTTTTCCGTAGGGCAGCCCATGCTTTGCGCCGAATTCCTGCTCGAGAATCGCGTCGTTGATCTGCCGCGTGAGGGTGTGCTCGAATTTGTCGCCGACCTCATCGACATAGACGCCGCACTCCGAAAGAAACTGGGTGATGAACGATGTGCCGCTGCGGCCCATCCCGATGACTGCGATGCGTTTCATGTGGTGATTTTGGAAAGCAGGCGCGCGAGCAAGCCGCCGCCCGGCAGCGGTTCGCGCGAGAGGCAGACCATGATGGAATGGTCTTCGCCGGGGCCGATGCGCTGAAGGTGGAAGCCGAGGTCGCGGAAATGTTTCGTCTGGCTTTCCGTGACCGTGAGGATGGCAAAGCGCGCGTGGTCGCGCAGCCACGCATCGGCCAGCGCGGGCAGGTCGCGATCCTCGGGTTTGAGGTCGGCGGACTCCCAGCCGCGATAGGTATTGAGCATCAGCACGAGGTCGAAAGGCGGCGCGACGGGCGCGCGAAAAAGATGCTGGATGAGCGTGCGGTGCAGGCCCACGCCGGCGGTGCTGACCTCCGCATGCGTGTCGATGCCGCCCGCGTGAAAGTCCGCGCCGAAGCACACGGCGGAGGGATGCGTCTTTTTGATTTGCAGCAAAACGAGCGCATCGCCGCACGCGATGTCGAGCACGCTGAACGCGGCGGGCAGCACGCCCGCGCCTTGCAGCGCGGCGATCTGCCGGAGGATGAGCGCGGGTCGCGAGCGCGGCGCAGCGACTTCGCGATCCCCGGCCCCGACGCGCTGCTTGATCTTCGACTGAATGTCGTGGATCGGCGTGCGCGGCCAGAGGTACGCGCCTTCCGCGTCAGCGGCAGCGAACTGCTTTTCCAGCGCGGCGAACCACGCGGCGTGCGGGCTTTCAGACATGCAGACGGCCAAACTCATGGATGCGGTCGGAGATTTCCGCGACCTCAGTGTCGGTCAGCGATTGGTGGATCGGGATGCACAGCGTCGAACGCGCGGCGGCTTCGGCGTCGGGTAGGCTGACCTTTGCGCCGTAGTGCGCGACCCAGTGCAGCGGGTAGTAGCGGAAGGTCGTGTAAATGCCGCGCTCGCGCAGCCAGCCCGCCAGCCGGTCGCGGATTTCGGGGGCCATTTGCAGCCAGTAGAAATAGTAGGACGACTCGGCCTCCGCGGGCACGGGCGGCGGCAGCTCCATCCACGGCAAATCGGCGAGCAGCGCGTCGTAGCGTTCGTGGATTTCGCGGCGGCGGCGGATGAAGGCGGGGAGCTTGCGGAGCTGCTCCAGGCCCATCGCCGACGAGATGTCATTCATGATCGAGCGGCGGCCGTAGCAGGAAATGTCGAACTCCCACCAGCGCGTATCCACGCTCGTGGTAAAGCCGCTCTTGGTCGTCATGCCGAGATACATCAGCTCCTCCGCGCGCTGCGCCAGTTCCGACGTGTTCCAGTAAGTCATCGCACCGTCGCCGGTGACGAGGATCTTCATGGCGTCGAAAGACCACACGCCAATCTCGCCGATGGTGCCCGCGCCGCGCCCCTTGTAGCGCGTGGCCACGCTGCATGCGGCGTCTTCGATCAAAGTAATGCCCGCGCTCGACGTGACCGCGTGCATGCCGTCGAGATCGCCCGGCAGGCCGCCGTAGTGCAGGATCAGCGCGGCTTTCGTGCGTGGCGTGAGCTTGGCGGCGATCGTGTCC
>JANXWQ010000572.1 GCA_025351065.1 Chthoniobacter sp.
AACTCGTTGATTCAGCAGCTCCTTGGAAACTAGCGAAAGATCAAACGGAGCGAGGAAAAGCCCAACTCGACATTGTACTCTACACCCTCGCCGAGTCCGTCCGCATCATCGCCATCCTCCTCTCGCCGGTGTTGCCGAAAGCGGCGCACGGCATCTTCGACCAGCTCAACTGGAGGATGGACGAACAGGGACAGGAGACCCGCTTCCGCCTCGCCGACGCGCAGTGGGGCGGCCTGCCCGACGGCCACATCCTCGGCCAGCCCACGCCCCTTTTCCCCCGCATCGAAGCAGCTCCGACCGCCTAGCAGATGCTGAGCACCTTCCGAATCACGTCCTGCGGATTCGGGAGCTGCTTGGGCTCGACGCGCGGGCTGTAGATGGCGGGCGCGTCGAGGGCGGTGACGCGGAGGATGGGCGCGTCGAGGTCGTCGAAGCATTTCTCCTGGAGCATGGAGGCGATCTGGGCGCTGACGCCGCAGAAGGGTTTGTTTTCATCGACGAGCACGGCGCGGTGGGTCTTGCGGACGCTGGCGAGGATGGCGTCCTCATCGAGCGGGCGGATGCTGCGGAGGTCGATGACTTCGGCATCAATGTCGTGCTCGGCGGCGAGGAGTTCGGCGGCTTTCAACGCGGTGAGCACGGCGCGGCCGTGGGCGATGAGGGTGATGTCGCTGCCCGTACGCTTGATGTCGGCTTTGCCGAGCGGGATGAGGTATTCCTCCTCGGGCACCTCGCCCTTTTCGCCATAAAGCAGGGTGTTCTCCATGAACATGACCGGGTCGTTGTCGCGGATGGCAGTCTTCATCAGACCCTTCGCATCATACGCGGTGGCGGCGCTGACAACTTTGAGGCCGGGGACGCTGGCGAGCATGTTCTCCGGCGTGTGCGAATGGGTCGCGCCGACATTGGTGCCGCCGTTCGCGGGGCCGCGAATAACAATAGGACAGTTGATAAGTCCGCCGCTCATATAACGAATCTGTCCGGCGTTATTGATGATCTGATCCCATGTGACTGTGGCAAAGCTCCAGAACATCAGCTCCATGACCGGGCGCAGACCCAGCATGCTTGCGCCAATACCCATGCCGATGAAGGCCGCCTCGGAGATAGGTGTGTCAACGACACGCTTGTCGCCGTATCTTTTCCACAGACCTTTGGTGACTTTGTAAGCGCCGTCATACTGGGCAACTTCCTCACCCATTAAGACAACATTGGGATCACGTTCAATTTCCTCGGCAAAGGCCTGGTTGAGGGCGTCGCGGTATTCGATGAGTGGCATGGCTAGTATCTAGTCGTTAAAAAAATGCTTCCCGGTGCGTCCGGCTTCGGTCTGGCGATCGACCTCAAAGTACACGTCCTCAAAGATGCTCGCGTCGCTCGGGATCGGACTTTCCTCGGCGAACTGTGCGCTGGCTTCGGCCTCGACCTTGGCGGCATCGCTGATTTCGGTGAACTGCTCCTCGGACAGCACGCGCTCCTCGATGAGCCGCTTTTTGAAAAGCTGGATCGGGTCGTGGTCGCGCTTGTAAGTCTCGATCTCCTCCTCGCTGCGGTAGCCGCCCTTATGCTTCGCATCGGCGACGGAGTGGCCGTAGTAGCGGTAAGTATCGAACTCCAGGATCGTGGGTTTTGACTCGTTGTGCGCGCGGTCGATGGCTTTCTGAGTTACCGCGCGGACTTCGTAGATGTCTTCGCCATTGGCCTGCGCCCACTCGACGCAAAAAGCCTCGCCGCGTTGGGCGAGGCAGTCTTTTACCACGGACGAGCGCTCGAGGCTGGTGCCCATCGAGTAGCCGTTGTTTTCAATAATGTAGATGACTGGCAGCTCGAACAGCGCGGCCATGTTCAGTGACTCGTAGAAGCAGCCCTGGTTCACCGCGCCGTCGCCGAGGAAGCACATGGCCGCACCTTTCAGTCCCTTGTATTTCAACCCATAAGCCAGTCCTAACCCAAGCGGGGTCTGGCCGCCGACGATGCCGTGGCCGCCCCAGTAGTTCTTATCCGGCGCGAAGAAGTGCATGGAGCCGCCCTTGCCCTTCGAGCAGCCCGTGGCTTTGCCATAAAGCTCGGCCATGCACTCGTTCATGCCCATGCCCACGGCCAGCGCGTGCCCGTGGCAGCGGTAGGCGGTGATGACGTGGTCGTGATCGCCCATCAGCGAGCACGCGCCGATGGCGATGCTTTCCTGCCCGATGTAGAGATGCATGAAGCCGCCCATTTTCTGCCCCTGATATTGCTTGAGCGCCATTTGCTCAAAGCAGCGGATGCGCAGCATTTCCCGCAGCAGCCGGATTTTGTCCTCAGCGGCCAGGGCTTTGTTGATCGGCGCGAGAGTGTGATCGGTGGTTTTAACGGCAGTGCTCATAAAAAAGGTGTCGGCGCAAACAGCGGCGTGAGTATTAGCGGCGGCTCACGTTTCCCGCAATAGCCAACCACAGGCGAGGCACAATTTTCGCGCCGTTCTGTGCCGCTTTCTCTCCTGAAACCGAGCGGTCCCTTGAGGTGAGTTTGGCTGTCGGTGGATCGTGCGCTCTTGGTTCAGCCTGGGGTGAGGCCGAGGTGCTGGCCGATTTGACGGCGGAGGTCGCGCTGGATGGTCTCGACCCGGAGGTTGGCGTTGATGACGGTGAAGGCGTGGTTTTTCGCCAAGGTCTGAAACTCAGCGGCGAGGAGACGCTGATATTTGATGAAGCTGTCGAACATGTCGCGTGATAGGCCGAGGTCCATGCCGCTTTCCCA
>JANXWQ010000417.1 GCA_025351065.1 Chthoniobacter sp.
GGAGCCGCAGTGGATGCTGGCAGCTTCCCCTGCGGCTCCCGCCCGAGCGCCCCGTTCCTCGACGAATGGCGAATGACGGCACGCGCGAATGACGATAGAAAGCGCCCTCGACATTTTCTACTCATGCCTGATTCCATCTACGATCTCCTCGTCATCGGCGGCGGCCCCGCCGGCACTTGCGGCGCCGTCACCGCCGCGGCCTTTGGCAAAAAAGTCGCCGTCATCGAGCAGACCGGGATGCTCGGCGGCGCGGGCCTCAACACCGGCACCGTGCCGAGCAAGACGCTGCGCGAAAGCGCGCTGCTGCTCTCCGGCTGGCGCGCGCGCAAGCTGCTCGGCGTTTCCGTTTCACGCACCGAGGAGGCGAAGCTGAGCGACTTCATGTATCACGAGCGCCACGTCACGACGGTTGCGCGCCGCGAGATCGAGGCCCGCTTTCACCAGACCCACGTCGAAAAATTCTGGGGCCGCGCGCGCTTTCTCGATCCGCAAACGCTCGCGGTGACGCCCGCCGATGGGCCGGAAGTCACGCTGCGCGGGGACCACATCCTCATCGCCACCGGCTCATCGCCGCTGCATCCGCCGGAGTTTGCGTTCTCGCATCCGCGCGTCCACGACTCGAATGAAATCCTCCAAATCACCGAGATGCCGCAGCGCCTCGCCGTGGTCGGCGCGGGCGTCATCGGCGCGGAATACGCCTGCACCTTTGCCGCCCTCGGCGTCGAGGTCCACGTCATCGACGGGCGCGACTCGCTGCTCTCCTTTCTCGACCCCGAAATCTCCGCCGCCATCACCCGCGCCATGACCCTGGCGGGCGTCCGTTTTCATTGGAAAGAACGCGTCACCCGCTGCGACTCCCCCGAGGAAGGCGGCGTGTGCCTCACCCTCTCCTCCGGCGCGCAGCTCACCGTCACCGATGTCCTCGTCGCCGCAGGCCGCAGCAGCAATACCGCCACCCTCGACCTCCCCGCCGCCGGCCTCACGCCCGGCCCGCGCGGCCTGCTCGCCGTGGATGCCCACTACCGCACCGCCGTCCCGCACATCTACGCCGCGGGCGATGTCATTGGCCCGCCCGCGCTCGCCTCGACGAGCATGGAGCAGGCGCGCGTGGCCATGTGCAGCGCGTTCGATTTGCTGAAAAAGGAAACCTCCCCGCTCCTGCCCACCGGCATCTACACCATCCCGGAGGCCAGCATGGTCGGCGAAACCGAGGAGTCGTTGAAAAAGCAGGGCGTGGACTTCGTGGTGGGCCGCGCCGCCTACGCGCACAATCCCCGCGGGCGCATCATCGGCGACGACGCCGGCTTTTTGAAACTGCTCTTCCGCCGCGACGACCTGCGCCTGCTCGGCGTCCACGTCGTCGGCGAAGAGGCCACCGAAATCGTCCACATCGGCCTCGTCGCCATGCTCACCAGCAGCAGCGCGGAGCTGTTTAGCAATGCGTGCTTCAACTACCCCACCCTCGGCGACCTCTACAAAACCGCCGCCTACGACGCCATGATGCAGCGCCTCCACCCCGCGCCGCCGGTTGCCAGCACATGAGCGCCGACTTTGCCGAACTCGATTACCGCCAGACCCCGCTGGGAGAATTGACCTTGCGCCGCCGGCGGGTGGCGGCGCTGGATGGATTGGAGGTTTTTGAGGTGAAACTTGGGGACGCATTTTTGATGTCGAGCCTGTTCCATGAAGTCGAGGTCGCGCTGGCGGATCTCGGGCTGGCGGCGGTCACGGCGGCGGAGATGGATGTGGTCGTGGGCGGGCTTGGGCTGGGCTACACGGCGGTGGCCGCACTGAAAAATCCGGCGGTGCGCTCGCTGCTGGTGGTGGATGCGCTGGACGCGGTCATCGAATGGCACGAGCGCGGGCTCGTGCCGCTCGGGCGGGTGCTGACGGGCGATGCGCGCTGCCGCTTCGTGCACGGCGATTTCTTCGCCCTCGCCGCCGCGCCGGAGCAGGGCTTCGACGACACGCAGACCGGGCGGAAATTCCACGCCGTGCTGCTCGACATCGACCACTCACCGCGCAACCTGCTGCATGCGCGGCACGGCGTTTTTTACGAAGCCGACGGCCTGCGCCAGCTCGCCGCACAGCTCCATCCCGGCGGCGTCTTCGCGCTGTGGTCGGACGATCCGCCGGACGAGGATTTTCTCGCCGCGCTCTGCGCAGTTTTCGCGACCGCGAACGCGCAGGTCGTGCGCTTTTTCAACCCGCTGCTCGAACGCGACTCCGCCAGCACGGTGTATGTGGCCGGCAAAGCCGCCGCATAATTTCCGCCCGCGCCGGCCGCGCGCACGGCTTGCGAGGCGGAGGCGGGAGTCGAACCCGCTCGTAGAGGTTTTGCAGACCTCGGCCTTCCCACTTGGCTACTCCGCCGTTCGCAAATTGCGCGGGCGGAGAGGTAAGCGATGCGCCGTGGGGCGTCAACCGGGAATCAAACCGGCACGCACCGAAAGCCCCCGCGGCGCTTTTTTGAAGACAAACGCGGACGGTTTTGCCCATAGTCCCGGCCCTCGAAACCCGCCCGGCGATTCCGTCTGGCGAATTCGCAACCAACCTCAACTCACCAACCACACTTCATCGAATGAAATACGGCCTGAACATCCCCGCGAGCGGCGCCCTGGACTTTGTGTCCCTCGGCGCCCTCGTCCACCGCCTCGATCCCGGCATCATCCCTTTTCGCAAGGCCTCGCAATGTGCCATCCACGTCAGCGGCGGCGAGTTCAACTGCGCGGCCAATCTGGCGGACTGCTTCGGCCTCAAGACGGGCATCGCGAGCGCGATGGTGGACTATCCCATCGGCCACCTCATCGCCGAGCGCGTGCGGGCGATGGGCGTGACGCCTTTCTACAAAAACTTCAAACCCGACGGCGTGCATGGGCCGAACATGGCGACGGTGTACAGCGACCG
>JANXWQ010000434.1 GCA_025351065.1 Chthoniobacter sp.
CGGTCGCTGAAAAGCGCGTCGGCTTCGTCGAAAAAGAGCGCGCTGTTTCCGTCGGCGGCGAGGTCAAGCAGGCGCGCGAGATTTTTCTCTGTCTCGCCGATGTACTCGCTGACGACCGCGCCGAGACCGAGCACTTGCCCGAGCGTCCCGAGGTCGGCGGCGTCGGTCGTTTCATCGAGCGCGATGCCCACGGTCTGCTCGTCGAGTTTGCGCAGATTGACGTGGTGCGAATGGCCCGCGCGCACCGCCGCGTCCGCGGATTTCACGCGCACCGCGAGCGTGTCGAAAAACGGCCCGCGCACCTCGTGCCCGCACTCGATCAGCGCCGCGGCGAGCGTGCGCGTGAGCAGGTGGGTGCGCGCAGCGATTCGGCGCAAGCCCTGCGGCCCGTGATAGACCGCGTACATCGACGCCATCACCGCGAGGAGCACCTGCGCCGTGCAGATGTTGCTCGTGGCTTTGTCGCGGCGGATGTGCTGCTCGCGCGTCTGGAGCGAAAGGCGGTAGCCGGGCTGGCCGTGCGCGTCCTTGCTCACGCCCACGAGGCGGCCGGGCATCAGCCTTTTGTACGCATCTTTCACCGCCATGTAGGCCGCATGCGGGCCGCCAAAACCGAGCGGCACGCCGAAGCGCTGCGTGGAGCCCACGGCGATGTCCGCGCCGAATTCCCCCGGCGGGCGCAGCAGCGTGAGCGCGAGGATGTCCGCGGCGACAATCGCGAGCGCACCGGCGGCGTGCGCCTGCTCGATGAACGGTGCGTAATCAAGGATCGCGCCCGTCGTGTCAGGATATTGCAGCAGCACGGCGAAGGGCTTTTCCGCAAAATCAAACGCCGCCTCGTCGCCGACGATCACCTTGATCCCCAGCGGCTCCGCGCGCGTCTGCACCACGGCGATGGTCTGCGGATGACACCGTTCGCTGACAAAAATCGCCTGCGCCTCCGCGTGCCTGCTGACCGCGTGCGCGATGTGCATCGCCTCCGCCGCGGCGGTCGCCTCGTCGAGCAGCGAGGCATTGGCGATGTCGAGCGCGGTGAGGTCGCAGACCATCTGCTGGAAATTCACCAGCGCCTCCATGCGCCCCTGCGAAATCTCCGCCTGATACGGCGTGTAGGCCGTGTACCAGCCGGGATTTTCGAGGATGTTGCGCTGGATGACCGGCGGCGTGATGCAGTCGCTGTAGCCCTGCCCGATGTAGTTTTTGAAAACGCGATTCTTCCCCGCGATGGCGCGCAACTCCGCCAGCGACTCATGCTCCCCGCGTCCCGCCGGCAAATCCATTGGCGCAGTGAGCCGGATTTTTTCCGGCACCGCCGCGTCGATCAGCGCCTCCAGCGACGCCAGCCCGAGCGCCGCCAGCATCTCCGCGACCTCCGCCTTTTCCGAGCCCAGATGGCGGCGGGGAAAGGTGTCGCAGGGCGCGAGGAGCGAGGTTTCGAGCGGGGCCGCGGCGGGCGGCGCAGTGAGCGTGTCGTGCATCGCGGGAGGCTAGGAATGAAGGCGCGGGAAGCAAGCGCAGATTGGCCGGTCTTTCCGCTTCCGACGCGGCGCGCGTTGTGATTCAAAGTGGCCCCGCCATGAGCCCGTCCACGCCCGCCGACCCCAGCCTGGTGCTGGACACCGCCCGCCCGCATTTCACCCTCTGGGGCACGCGCGGCTCCACGCCCACGCCGGGCGCGCGCTTCCTCCGCGCGGGTGGCAATACTTCGTGCATGTCCGTGGAGGGAGGCGGCGAGCATTTCATCTTCGACGCCGGCACCGGCATCCGCGAACTCGGCCTCGAGCTGCTCGCTGCGCCGCCGCGCCGCGTGCATCTTTTCATCACCCACACGCACTGGGACCACATCCAGGGCTTCCCGTTTTTCGCGCCCGCCTACCTGCCCGGGTTCGAGGTTGTGATCTACGGTGCGGAGGGCTTTGGCAAAGACCTCAAGTCCGTTTTCAGCGGCCAGCTCGACCGCGAATATTTCCCCGTGCAAATGGAGGACATGCAGTCGCGTTTGCAGTTCCGCCAACTGACCGCCAGCCCCATGTCCATCGGCTCCGCAAAGGTCTCGTGGGAATTCGCGCAGCACCCCGGCGCGACTGTCGGGTACAAGATCGAGATCGGTGGAAAAAAGATCGCCTGGGTGCCGGACAACGAATTTCTCCAAGGCTACACCGGCCCGCCAGAGGAGATCACCCGCCGGCATCCGCTCGCGCTGCCCTACGCCGGGATGATCGACTTCCTGACCGACGCCGACATCGTCGTCCACGAGGCGCAGTACACGCCCGCCGAGTACGAGAAAAAAATCCGCTGGGGCCACAGCTCCGTGGCCAATGCCTGCGTGCTGATGAAGCTGGCCGGCGTGCGCCGCTGGGTCGTCACGCACCACGACCCCATGCACGACGACACCATTCTCGAAACCAAGCTCAACCTCACCCGCCAGATCCTCGCGCAAATCGGCCACCCCATCCACGTCAGCCACGGCTACGACGGGCGGACGGAGTTTTTCTGAATCGCAGCGGCCGCAGAATCCCCGCTTTTCACCGCGCAAAATTGTGGCATCCTCCCGGCCCGTGAAAAATCCCGAAACCCCCGCTCCCAAACCCAGCTCACGCTCCTACGTGCCGCGCATCGTCGATCCGATGGCGCTGCTGCCCGAGGGTGAGGACAAATTTCTGCCGCGCTACGTCGAGGTGCCAGCGCTGCGCGAGCACGGCTTTGGCCGGCGCAATCTCGCGTGGGGTGGGGGCACGCTCACGCTCGCACTCGCGCTGCTCGTCGCCGCCGTCGTGCTCACGGGGCAAAAGGCGGTGCTCTCGCTGGCCGCGTGCCTCGTCACTTTCGCCGCGCTTTTCGTCCTCGCGCGGCTGCACGTCTTCCGGCAGCGCAATGGCGGCTTTCTCGCCATCTCCCTCGTCGTCCTGCTCGGCGCGCTCGTGGCGCTCGTGGATCGCGGCTACGAGATGCTCGCCGGCATCGCCACGCCGGTGTCTCCCGCCGCGCTGGCCGTGCACCCCGTCGAAACCGCGCCGCCGCTGCTCACCGAGGCCTTTGCGCTGACGAAACCAGACGGCACCCAGCCGCAGGTGAAAGTGCTGAAAGACTCCCGCGTGCTCATCGCCGAGAAGCCCTACATCATCAGGGCGGGCGACATTTTTCCGCTGCTCGAAGCGAAGGCTGGCGAGGCGACCTTTGCCGTGCGCGACCTGCACGTCTCGCTGCCCGTCGCCGTGGTGGAAATCCTCGGCGGCAAGCCTGCGAAGGACGCGCCGAAAGAAACCGTGCAGACCAAAGAATCCGCGATGGCCGCCGCACTTGCCGCCGTGAAAGCGGAGGCCGCCAACGCCGCGGACGCCGCGAAGACCGAGCCCGCCAGCACCCCTGCGCGGCCCGCGGCGGATGTGCCGAAAACCGGAGCTGTGCCGCCGACCGACCTCGTAGCCATCACGGATAGCGCGAAGGCGGAGGCCATCCGCCGCTACCCCGCGCTTTCGATCAAGGACTCGGCGGAAAACGAAGTCTTCGTCACCACCTACCGGCAGCTCAAGGACAGCGGCAACACCGACTTTTTCGCCAACCCCGAATGGCCGCTCGAACTCGCCGAACTCCTCGCCACCCGCAACGGCTGGGCCCGCGGCGACCGCCCCGCGCCCGCCGCACCCGCTGACCCCGCGCCCGTGCTCGACGCGCCCAGCGACCTGGCCCCGCCCATGCCGCCCGATGCGCCCGCGGAAAAAACCACCTCCCGCCTGCCGCAGCAGCTCCCGCCCAGTGACGACGAGCCGCCGCAAGTCCCGCGCGCCAAGAAGCGGCGGTAAGGCCCCACACCTGTCATTCTGAGCGGAGTTCCGCGCGGGCGCAGGCGGGGCGGAACGGAGTCGAAGAACTTCTAACTTTTTGCGGGCGGAGGTGGCGGCAAATTACGACGTCGCTCTTTTTTCCACGCACCAGCTTTCACCGCATGTCTCCAATCGTCGGCATCGACCTCGGCACTACCAACTCGCTCATTGGCGCGATGGACGCCGGCTTTCCCATCCTCCTCGCCGACGCCGACGGCGAGCGCCTCACGCCGTCCGTCGTCTATTTTCCGCAAAGTGGCGAGCCGCTCGTCGGCCGCGCCGCCGCGCGCATGCGGGCGGTCGATCCCGCCGCGACGGTCTATTCCGCCAAACGCTTTATTGGCCGCCGCGTCGGCGAAGATGCCGACGACGTGAGCTACGCGCTCGCCGGTGAGCGCGGTGCGCCGGTGCGGATGCGGGTGCGCGAGCGGGAGTTTTCGCCCGAGGAAATCTCCGCGCTCATTGTGAAAAAACTCCGCGCCGACGCGGAGCGCGCACTCGGCGGCGAAGTCACGCGCGCCGTCATCACCGTCCCAGCATACTTCAACGACGCCCAGCGCCAGGCCACGAAAGCCGCCGGCGAACTCGCCGGCTTTACCGTCGAGCGCATCGTCAGCGAGCCCACCGCCGCCGCGCTCGCCTACGGCCTCGACAAGCTCGGCGACCGCGCAAAGATCGCCGTCTTCGACCTCGGCGGCGGCACCTTCGACATCTCGCTCCTCGAACTCAGTGCCGGCGTCTTTCAAGTCCTCGCCACCAGCGGCAACACCCACCTCGGCGGCGACGACATCGACGCCGCGCTCGTCGCGCACCTCGCCCGCGCAGCGGGATCTGTAGGGGAAGCTGCCAGCTTCCCCGATGCTGCCGTGACTTCGCCACGCCTGCGCGAAGCCGCCGTCACGGCGAAGCACCGCCTTTCGACGGAAAGCGAAGCGCCGATCGACCTGCCATTCTTTTCCGGCGACCAAAATTTCTCGTACCTCCTCACCCGCGCCGAATTGGAAAAACTCGCCCAGCCCATCGTGGAAAAAACCCGCGCTCACTGCCTGCGCGCGCTCGCGGATGCGCGGCTCACGCCCGCCGACCTCGACGACGTGATCCTCGTCGGCGGCCAGACCCGCATGCCGCTGGTGCGCGAATTCGTGCGTGGCATTTTTCAGCGCGAGCCGAATGTTTCGCAAAACCCCGACGAAGCCGTGGCGCTCGGCGCGACCATCCAGGCGGGCATCCTCAGCGGCGCGGTGCAAAACGTGGTGCTGCTCGACGTGACCCCGCTCTCGCTCGGCATCGAGACTTTCGGCGGGCTGATGAACGTCATCATCCCGCGCAACTCCACCATCCCCATCAAGGCCGGCGAGCTTTTCACCAACGCCGTCGCCGGCCAAAGCGCGATGCAAATCACCGTCCTGCAAGGCGAGCGCGAACTAGCGCGGGACAACTGGCGGCTCGGAGAGTTCGAATTGGAATTCGAGCGCGCGCCGAAAGGCCAGGCGCGAGTCGGCGTGCAGTTCGAGATCGACGCGAATGGCATCCTGCATGTGCTCGCGCGCGACACGAAAACTGGCGCGCAAAAGATCGTAGCCATGACCAGCGCCGTAGATGTCTCCGACGAGGCCGTGGAAAAGATGCTCGAAGAATCCCTCGAGCACGCCTTCGAGGACATGAGCGACCGCGTCTTTGTGGAGGCAAAGCTGAAGTCAGACGAGCTGCTCCCCGCCGTCCGCCAAGCGCTCGCGCAGGCCGGCGGCGAACTCTGCGCCGACGAGCGCACGCTCATCGCCCAGCGCGTGGCGGAAGTGGAAAGCGCCCTCGCCACCGGAGCCGGCCAGCCGCTCAAGCGCGCCAACACCGCGCTCGACGAGGCCACGCAACGCCTCGCCACCATCCTCATTGAGCGCGCCATGCGCGCGTAGCGCGCAATCCCTCCCAACTGTCATCCTGAAAGGAGTTCCGCCGCGGGCGCAGGTGGGGGCGAAACGCAGTGAAGGATCGCTGACAGAAATGGACGGAGGCGGCGGGAGTGATGACGCGCAATCACACCCGCCGCCTCCGCCCACGGTACAGTCAGCGGTTCTTCACTCCGCCATTGTCGCAAAGCCTCCAACGGCTGCGTTCAGAATGACGGCAGGTTTTTGGATTGCTGGCGCAGAGGCGTGCCGTTGCTCAGAACGAGCACGCACCGTTTGTCTGCGTCTTTGCGCCTCTGTGTTAAAAACAAAAACCTCCGCCCGATTTTATCGGGCGGAGGTTTTGAAAACGGCGGCGGTCGAAATTACTTCGGTGCTGGCACCGGCTTGGCGGCGTCTTTCGCGGGATCGGCGGCTTTGGCTCCGGCGTCCTTCGTGGCGTCCGCCGCTTTCTTGCCGGCATCTTTTGCGCCTTTCGCTTTGTCTTCCTTCGCTTCGATGGTCTTGGCCGTCATCGAATACTCAATGGTCACTTTCGTGCCGACCTTGAGTTCGCCGGTGACTTTGGTGTCTGCGCCGCGGGCGATTTCAAATTTCTCTTTGCCTTTCATCACGACGATTTTCGCGTCGGTGAGTTCGGTGATCGGGCCGGTGACTTGATACGAGTCCGGGCTCGCGGCGAACGCGGCGGCGCTGAGGCTGAGGGCGGCGGTGAGGGTGAGGAGGAGGTTTTTGTTCATAGGATTGGAGATGATGAAAATGGCTTAGCCAAGCGGTGATGCAGGCGCAAGCCTGATTACTTTGCGAGCAGTTCGCGCAGTTTCGCCACGTCGCTCGTGGGGAGATCGCAGCGGAAGTTTTTGCACACGTAGGCGGCGGGCTTGCCTTGCAGCATGCCGTAAGTCTTCACGAATTCGAACCGCTCGCCCAGCCACTTCTGACCCGCGCCACCGTCGGCGAGGAGCAGAAGCGTATTGGGGAGAAAGTGCGCGTGTCTCTCGCGCAGCAGCGCGCGTGTCGCAGCATCATCGCGCGGGCCGGCGATGACGACCTGGCGCGGCTCATCGAGCGAGGCGTCGAGCGCCACGAGCATCTGGGGGAGCGCAGTGGGTGTCTTCGTGAGCTGCTCGGCAAAGGCGGCGAGCGTCTTCGCGGCGCGGTCGCGGAAGTCTTTGCTGTCGGTGATTTGCGCGAGACGCAGGAGGTTCAGCGCGGCCACGGAATTCGGCGACGGCTCGGCACCGTCGTAGTCCTCCTTCATGCGCAGCAGGATGTTCGGCGCGTCTTTCTGCACGCCGAAATAGCCGCCGTGCTCGGCGTCGCCGAAGAGCGCGTCCTGCTTCGCCTGCAACTCCAGCGCCCATTGCAGCCAACCCGTGTCAAAGTCCGCCTCGTACAAATCGAGCAGCCCCTGGATCAGCGCGGCGTAGTCGTCGCAGAAGCCCGCGACATTGCTCGCGCCCTGCCGGTAGCTGCGCAGGAGCGCGCCGTCTTTCCACAGCTCGGCGCGGATGAACTGCGCGGATTTCTGCGCGGCGGCGAGATACGCCGGATCGTCCAGCACCTGCGCGGCGCGGGCGAAAGCGGAGATCATCAGGCCGTTCCAAGCGGTGATGATTTTGTCGTCGAGATGCGGGCGCGGGCGCTTGGCGCGCAGATCGAAAAGCTTCTTCCGCGAGTCGGCGAGCGACGCGACGATTTCGGCTTCGGGCTTTTGGAAAGCCTTCGCCGCTTCCGCGAGCGTGAGCCGCTGGATGAGGATGTTCGCGCCCTTGAACTCGCCCATCGGATCGCTGCCCGCGGGCGCATTGCCCTCGGCCTCGACGCCGTACACGCGGTTGAAAATCTTCGCCGCGTCTTCGCCGAGCGCGGTGTCGATCTCGGCTTTTTTCCACACGTAAAACGCGCCCTCGGCGTGCTCCGGTTTGCCATGCTCGATGATGCTGTCCGCATCCTCGGCGGAGTAGAAGCCGCTGTCGGGATGCGTCATGTCGCGCAGCAGGTAACGGATGATGTCGCGCGCGAGGTCCGCGGGCGCGTCGTGGCCGCTGACGAGGTGCGCGTCGAGGTAGAGCTGGAGCAGTTGGGCGTTGTCGTAAAGCATCTTCTCGAAATGCGGCACGAGCCATTTCGCATCCACGCTGTAGCGCGCGAACCCACCGCCGAGCTGGTCGTTCATGCCGCCGTTGGCCATCTTCTCGCACGTGGCCATGACCATGTTGATGGCCGGCTGGTCGTGCTGCTTCACGCCGTGGCGCAGGAGGAACGCGGGCTGCGCGGGGCGCGGAAATTTCGGTGCGCCGCCGAAGCCGCCGTGGTGCGCGTCGAACTCCTGCTTGAACTGCTCCGCCGCGTTGGTGAGCACGCGCGCGTGGAGCAGCGTGTTGGTCGCCTCCTTTTGCGTGAGGTCCGCCATGCGCTGCGTGAGATCCTTCGCCGAACTGAGCACCTCGCCGTGGCGCTGCGTCCAGACCTCGTGGATGTTTTGCAGCAACTGGAGGAACGACGGCCGCCCGTATTTCGCCTCCGGCGGAAAATACGTGCCGCCGTAAAACGGCTGGCGGTCCGGCGTGAGGAAACAATTCAGCGGCCATCCGCCCGAGCCGCTCATGAACTGCACCGCCGTCATGTAAATCTTGTCCACGTCCGGCCGCTCCTCGCGATCCACCTTGATGCTCACGAAATTTGCGTTGAGATATTTCGCGAGCTCCTCGTTCTCGAACGACTCGCGCTCCATCACGTGGCACCAGTGGCACGTCGAGTAGCCGAGGGAGAGGAAGATCGGCTTGTCCTCGCTGCGCGCCCTGGCGAACGCCTCGTCGCCCCAGGGGTACCAGTCGACGGGG
>JANXWQ010000438.1 GCA_025351065.1 Chthoniobacter sp.
GCCGCATCGGCTTGCCGATTCCCGACCTCGATCTTTTCGTCCTCGACGCCGCGCTCGCCCCCTGCCCCGTCGGCGTCGCGGGCGAACTCTACGTCGGCGGCGACGGCGTGGCGCGCGGCTACCTGCGGCGGCCTGAGCTGACTGCCGAGCGTTTCATTGCCCATCCGTGGAAAGCGGGCGCGCGACTTTATAAAAGCGGCGACCTCGCGCGGCGCACGTCGGACGGCGACCTCGAATATCTGGGCCGCGCCGACATGCAGGTGAAAGTGCGCGGCTTCCGCATCGAGCTGGGCGAAATCGAAGCCGCACTGCTGCGGCATCCGGGCGTGGCGCAGTGCGCAGTGCTGCTGCGCGCGCTGCCGAGCGCCGAGAGCGGGCTGGCGGCGTATTTCGTCCGCGCGAAATCCGCCGCGCCCACGGCGCGCGAATTGCACACGTTCCTGCAAGGGCACCTGCCCGCCTACATGATCCCGTCCGCTTTCATCCCGCTCGCCGCACTGCCGCTGAACCACAATGGCAAGCTCGATCCCGGCGCGCTGCCGCCGCCCGGCGCGGAAACGGCAGGCGCGCGTCACGGCGAAGTCATCGCTCCGCGCAACCCGCTCGAAACCGGCGTCGCGCTGCTGTGGGCCGAGCTGCTCGGGCGCAACAGCTTCTCCGTGCACGACGATTTTTTCGCCGTCGGCGGCCACTCGCTGCTCGCCATCCAGCTCCTCGGGCGGCTGCGCGAGCGCTTCGGCGTGGAGGTGCCGGTGCGGCGTCTGTTTGACACCCCGACCATCGAAGGCGTAGCAGAGTTCATCGCCGCCCACCTGCCACCGCCGTCGCTCGCCAAAGAGCCTTGCTGCTTGATCTCCGTCCAGCGCGGCGAGCTGGGCAAACGTCCGCTTTTTCTCCTGCCCGGCGGCTGGGGCGCGGAGATCGAGTTCCTCGTCTATGCGCAGCTCAAGGTCCGTCTCGGCGCGGATTTGCCGATCTTCGGATTGAAAGCGCGCGGCGCGGATGGCGTGCTGCCGCCGCACCGGAGCGTGGAGGAAATGGTCGCGGATTACGTCGATGAAATCCGCACGGTGCAGCCGCACGGACCGTACATCCTCGCGGGCGAATGTATCGGCGGCGTGCTGGCGTATGAAATGGCGCGGCGGCTGACCGCGCTCGGCGAGGAGGTCGGGCTGCTCGTGCTGCTCGACACCGAGCGCCCGCACCGCGGGGCGCTGCGGCAGTTTCTGGCGGACGAGCGCCGCGAGCAGTGGCGCCGGCTGTGGGATATCCGCGTGCGCAAACCGTGGCAGGATCACGTCGCCAACCTTTCGCGCCTCGGGCTCGGCGGGAAAATGCAATACCTCTGGACGCGCGCCACGCGCCACCGCTCGTGGAGCGGTGAAAACGGCGCGCTGCCCACGCCGCTCGATGCGCGCAAAACGCTCGCCCACTACCCTCGGCTGCTGATGCCGCACCAAGTCGGTTCGTACCCCGGCCGGGTCACGCTGCTCATCGACGAGGAATCGCACGCCGCGCACGGCAAACTCGGCTGGGATGAAGTGGCGACGGGCGGGCTGGAAATCCATGTGCTGCCGGGCAACCACCTTTCCTACATCCGCGAAAACGCCCCCGCCGCCGCGGCCAAACTGCGCGAACTCATCGACCTCGCCACCGCCAAAATTCCCGCATGATTGTCGCCCTCGAAAACTGGCAGTCCCCCCGCGCACCCGCGCCGCTCCGCGCGGGTGAAGTGCACCTCTGGCGCGCGCCGCTCACGCCTACGCCGGAGCTGAGCGCCACGCTTTCACCCGAGGAATGGCTGCGCGCCAGCCGCTTCCATTTCGAGCGCGACCGCGAGCGCTTCATCGCCACGCGCGGGCTGCTCCGCACGATCCTCGCGGGCTACACCGGCACCGCCGCGGCTGAGTTGAATTTTACGACCGGCGCGCACGGCAAACCCGAACTCGACGGCCTCGCCAACTCGCTGCGCTTCAATCTCAGCCACTCCGACGACCTCATGCTGCTCGCCGCCACCCATTTCCGCGAAGTCGGCGTCGATCTGGAATTCATGCGCGCCAACCTGCCGTTCGAGACGCTGGCCGACCACTACTTCGACCCCGAGGAGGCGTGGGATCTGCGCCTGCTCCCCGCCGCGCAGCGGGCGTGGAAATTCTACGACACCTGGACCTGCACCGAAGCGCGGTTGAAAGCGGGCGGCACCGGCCTCGCGCACGGTTTCCAAGTGGTCGAGCCCGACCGCTGGTCGCTGCTCAAACTCACCCCCGCCGCCGGCTACACCGCCGCGCTCGCCGTCGAGGGCGGCGACTTCCAACTCGAATGCTGGTCATGGCCGAAGTAACTCCCGCCACCGGCTACGAAGTCGTCATCGAGCCGTCGCGCGGCTGGCTGAATCTCGACTGGCGCGAGCTGTGGGCCTACCGCGACCTGCTCGTCCTGCTGGTGCAGCGCGACTTCATCTCGCGCTACAAGCAGACCATCCTCGGCCCGCTCTGGCACTTGATCCAGCCGGTCATCACCACCGCCGTTTTTGTCGTCATTTTCGGGCGCATCGCCGGCATTTCCACCGACGAGATTCCGCAGCCGCTGTTCTATCTCTGCGGCCTGCTCGGGTGGAATTACTTCTCGCAAAACATCAGCACCGGCGGCGCGACCTTCGTCAACAACGCGGGCCTTTTCGGCAAGGTGTACTTTCCCCGGCTCATCGTCCCCGTGTCCGTCATCGTGGCGAATCTCATCGCCTTCGGGCTCCAGCTCATCCCCTTCCTCGCCTTCCTCGCCTACTACAAATTCTGCACGGCGCAGGCCGATGCCGTGCGCTTTTCGTGGCTGCTGCTGCTCGCGCCGCTGCCGCTGCTCCAGACCGCGCTGCTCAGCCTCGGCGTGAGCCTGTGGATGTCCGCCTCGACAGCGAAATTCCGCGACCTCATCCATCTCAACCAATTCATCATTCAGCTCTGGATGTTTGCCACGCCGATCATCTACCCGCTCTCGAAAGTCTCCGACCGCTGGAAGTGGATCATCTGGGCGAACCCCATGTCGGTGCCGGTCGAGGCGTTTCGCATCTGCTTCCTCGGCCGCGGCACGCTCGGCCCGACCGAGATCATCATCTCCGTGGCGAGCACACTGGTCATTCTGGCGACCGGCATCGCCGTTTTCCAGAAGGTCGAAAAAACCGTCGTCGATTCCGTATGAAGCCCGTCGTCGAAGTCCACAACCTCTCGAAACTCTACCGGCTCGGGTCCATCGGCGCGTCCAGTCTGCGCGAGTCCGTCGAGGGGCTCTTTGGCAAAGGGCGCAACGGTGCCGCGCCGGCGGCCGCCGCGAAAAAGCCCATCGCCGACGACCGCGTCGGGCCGGTGCCCAATTCTTTCTGGGCGCTGCAGGACGTTTCGTTTTCCGTGAACGCCGGGCGCATCGTCGGAGTGGTGGGGCGCAACGGCGCGGGCAAATCCACCCTGCTGAAACTGCTCTCGCGCATCACCGAGCCGACCAGCGGACGGGCCATCCTGCGCGGGCGCGTGGTCTCGCTGCTCGAGGTCGGCACCGGCTTTCACCCGGAGCTTTCGGGCCGTGAAAACATCTTCCTCAACGGTGCAATCCTCGGCATGCGGCGCGCGGAGATCGCGCGGAAATTCGACGAGATCGTTGAGTTCGCGGAGGTCGGGAAATTCATCGACACGCCGGTGAAGCGTTATTCGAGCGGCATGTTTGTGCGCCTCGCCTTCGCCGTGGCCGCGCATCTCGAACCGGAGATTTTGCTCATCGACGAAGTGCTCGCCGTGGGCGACGCGGGCTTTCAGAAAAAGTGCCTTGGCAAAATGGGCGAAGTCGCGGCGCAGCAGGGCCGCACGGTTTTTTTCGTCAGCCACAACATGGGCGCGGTGCGCTCGCTCTGCGAGGAAGCCATCCTCATCGACGGCGGGCGGCTCGTCATGTCAGGCAAGCCCGGCGACGTCATCAGCCACTACCTTTCCGCCTCGATGCCGAAGGACAGCGAGATCGAGGGCCAGATCTGGTGGAACGGCGACAAGACCGCGCCGCGCAATGAAGACCTGGCCTTGCGCGGCATCCGGCTGCTCAACCCCGAGGGTGTGCCGCAGTCCACGTTTGAAGCGGACAAACCCATCGCCATCGAGATTCATTACGAAGTCCTCCAGCGGCTCCGCGGCGCGCGCTTTTGCCTCATGCTCGTGACTCAGGAAGGCGAGCTCGCCTTCAGCGCGACCGACCATCTTTTCCAGCAGGAGACGCAGCTTCCCGGCTGCTACAAATCCGTCTGCCACATCCCCGGCGGCCTGCTGAACCGGCGCAACTACGTCATCAAACTCCAGTGCGACGTGCCCGGCGAGCGCTACGTCCTGCCCGGCGCGGACTACCTGAGCTTCAACGTCGGCGGCATCGGCAACCAGTCCTCGCACTTCCCCGAGCCGTGGCCCGGCGTGGTCTGTCCGCGGGTGGAGTGGAAAGTGGAGCCCGTGGAAAAATGAGCGCGCCGCTTGTCCTGGCCGTGCCCGTTTTCAACGGCGAACGCTACCTCGCCGCCACCCTCGCCTCGCTCAATGCCAACGGTGCGCGCGTGCGCTGGTGGCTCCAGGACGGCGCTTCCAAAGACCGCACCGTCGAGATCGCGCTGAAGTTCGCGCGGCCCGGCGACACCATCGCCAGCGAGCCCGACCGCGGCCAGGCCGACGCGCTCAACACGGCCATGAAAAAGATGGGCGGCGAGATCATCGGCTTCCTCAATGGCGACGACCTGCTCGCCGAAAACGCCGCCGGGCGCGTGCTGGATTTTTTCACCGAGCATCCCGACATCGACCTCCTCTATGGCTCCGTCGATTGGATCGATGAGCACGGCGCGCTCACCGGCACGCATACCGGCCGCATCGAATCGCTCGCCGACGCGCTCGACATCTACGGCGTGTGGTGGAGCCGCCGCCAGTGGGTGCAGCCCGAGGTTTTTTTCCGGCGCGCGCTGTTTGAAAAAGTGGGCGGCTTCGACACGGGCTACCACCTCGCGTTCGACTACGATTTCTGGGTGCGCTGTTTTCGCGCCGGCGCGCGCGTGGCGCACCTGCCGGCCACGCTCACCCGCTTCCGCATCCACGCCGCGCAGAAATCCGCCGCCGCCGGGCAGGCCGCCGACGAGATCCGCGCCATCCTGCAAAAGACCCTCGCCGCCCGCCCGCTGCTGAGCCCCTTGCGCCGCTGGAAAATCGAGGCCCAGCTCGGCTACGACCTTTTTCAAAGCGGCAAAAGCGGCGCACGCGGCGGCCTTTTTGCCAACCTGCTGCGGCATCCGCTCTGGCTGCTTTCGCCGCAGGCGTGGCAGCGCGCGCAGGCGGCTTGCGTCCGGCGGTTTGTCTCCGGTAGATAGCCCGCGTGATTTCACCCGGCAGACTTTGGTGGCTCTTCCGCCGCGACCTCAAGCGCGGCTGGGACGCCTCCTACCACGACTACCGCACCCTCCCTCGCATCGAGGAGTGGGCGTGGCCGTTTTGGGGCGAGCCCCAGCAGTCCATCCCCATCCACATCCTCACCGGGGCCAAGGACTGGCGGCTTTCCGCGTGGATGCTGGCGAGCTGGTTTCAATTCAGCGAGCACGCCTGGCCCATCATCATTCACGACGACGGCACGCTGCCCGACCTCGCCCGCGCCAGCTTGCAGATGCTTTTCAAAAACGCCCGCTTCATTTCCCGCAAGGAGGCCGATGCCAAGGTCGGGCGCATGCTCCAGGCGTATCCGTTTTGCGACGACTACCGCCGCGCCCATCCGCTCGCGCTGAAAATTTTCGACGTGCCCTTTTTCACCCCCGGCGAGCGCTTCATGATCTTCGACAGCGACCTGTTGTTCTTCAATCACCCCCGCGAAATCCTCGACTGGGCGAGCGTGGAATCCGACGAGTGCTGGTTCAACGAGGACGTGAAAGAAGGCTCGCTCATCTCCGCGCGCGAGGCACAGGAGGAGCTCGGCGTGAAAATCTGGAAGCGCGTGAACAGCGGCCTTTGCCTGCTCAACAAAACGGCCATCGACTACGACCTCTGCGACCGCGCCCTCGCGCTCACCTCGATCCCGCGTGGCCACCCCTGGCGCATTGAGCAGACACTTTTCATGCTCTGCGCGGCGCAGCATGGAAAAGGCGGGCTGCTCCCGCGCCGCTACGAAGTCTCGCTCGCCAAACGCGCTTCCGAGGACGCCGTCTGCCGGCATTACGTCGGTGCGGTGCGCGACCGCTTTTACGCCGAAGGCCTCAAGCGCCTTCGCCGCTTCCTGCTGCCGAGCGAAAAAGCCCCGTCGTGAGTCTGGAGGTCGTCTTCGCGCCGGACTGGCGCGGCGGAGTCCCCTACCAGCGCCTGCTCGCCGAGGCGCTCGCCGCGCAGGGCGTGAGCGTCCGCTTTCTCAGCGGCTACAAGCGCGTGCTCCCGCTCACCCGCCTGCTCGCCGCGCAGCCCTGCGACCTGCTGCATTTGCACTGGCCCGAGGCGTACTACCCGAAATTGAACGACCGCCTCGACTGGTTCCGCCGCGCCCGTTTCACCACCGACCTCGCCCTCGCCGCGCGCCGCACCCCGTACGTCCTCACCGCGCACAATCTCCACGAGCACAACCTCCAGCACCTCCCTTTCGCCCACGCCAACTACGCCGCCGCCTACCGCCGCGCCCGCCTCGTCTTCGCCCACTCCGAAGCGGCCAAACAAAAGCTCACCGAGGTCTATCGGCTCGCGCCGGAAAAAATCCGCGTCATCCCGCACGGCGATCTTTCCGTCGAGCTGTCCGCGCCCGTCCCGTGCGAAGAAGCCCGCGCCCGGCTCGGCCTCGCGCCCGGCCCGCTGTGCCTGATGTTCGGCGCGGTCGAGCCCTACAAAGGCCAGGAGGAAATCCTCGCCTTTTGGAAAACCGCGCGCCCCGCCGCCCAGCTCGTCATCGTCGGCAAACCCAACTCGCCCGAATACGCCGCCACCATCACCCGCGCCGCCGACGGCGTGCCCGGCGTCACCCTCCGCCTCGGCTGGCTCGACGACCCCGCGCTCGCCCTCTGGCTCAGCGCCGCCGACGCCGCGCTCTTCAACTACCGCACCATCTTCACCTCCGGCGCCGCCGCGCTCGCCCGCTCCTGGGGCGTGCCCATCCTCCTCCCCGCCCGCCTCGCCACCGTCGATCTCGCCGAACCCACACCCACCATCTTCCGCTTCGACCGCCTCGACACCGACTTCGCTGAAAAGCTCGCGCTCGCGCTCGCCACACCACCCGATCACCACACCGCAGCCGCATGGCGCGCGCAGACCGCCTGGCCCCGCGTCGCCGTCCTCACCGCCGCTGGCTACCGGGCCGCGCTGAGCTGACCCCGGCATCCACCGGGAGCCGGGGTTTTCCTTTTCAAACCCACGCCGCATCCGCGACAACTGCGCCCCTTCGCCATGAAAAAACTCCTGCCCCTAACGCTCGCCCTCGCCCTCACC
>JANXWQ010000472.1 GCA_025351065.1 Chthoniobacter sp.
GCCACGATCACCATCAGGTCCAAGTCCTGCCAATCGATGTCATCAGCCTCCATGCCGTCATTCCACAACTCCCGCTTGCTCTCCCCAGTGTCGCCGATTTTTTTGGCACGCTCATACATGCCTTGGAGGAAAGCCTCGGGAAGGGCTTTTCCCGCTTCCTCGGGCAGGTTTGTTCCCAGCTTGTCCAACCCGCTGGCGGTCAAAACGACATTCGTCCAAGTCGCCTCGATGGAGCCTTCGGGAACGCCCGCCTTTCTCAAGGCGCGGAATTGGTTGTTAAAGCGCATCACGCTGTCGCTCGCACTGGCGGCGGTGTCTTTGAAAAGCTCGGCTCGGGCAAAAGTCTGCCGAGCGGCAGCAACCTTTCCAAGCTTGATGTGAAGGAGGATAAAGACGGCGTGGTCTTTGTTAAAGCCGCCGAAGATGTTGCCCTGGATTTGGTCGAATTCGATTTTCATAATGTGCGTGTTAGTCGGAAGTTAAGGTTGAATTTTTACCGGCAGAGACAAAGGAAGCCCTATTTGAAAGTGTGCGGCACCCAGATCGGGCGCCCGTCGGGTAGGATGTGATACGCGGCGCCGGTCACGGACTGGCGGGGATGAAACCCCTAGCTGGCGCGGCCGGGTTGACCGCAGCAGTTCGGCGGATGCGCGCCTGCCGGGGCAACGCAAGGAATTGCGGGGGAGGTTCGTGAGGATCGAGGGAGCAGTTGCCACCCCGTTAGCTGAGCAGATGCGGCGCGGCGGCGGTATCGGGCGGCGACCGGATTTTTGGGTGGGGAAAAGCGCCAGGGTGCGGCCTGAATTTCGTCGCGGGATTGCTGGATATTCAGGCTTGCCTCCGCGTGGGGATTCCACTACACCACGGCTAGAAAGTGAGGTTTTCACACGATGGCCAATCCCAAAAAATCGACGGTGCTCATTGCGGACGCGGAGGCGGTCGCGCGGTGCGGCCTGGTGCATCTGGTCAGTTCGCATGAGGCGCTGCGGGTGTGCGGCGAGGCCGACGGGCTGCCGGGCGCGCGCGAGCTTTGCGCGCGGCTGAAGCCGGACATCGTGGTGGTCGATCCGGCGATGGGCGACGGCTTCGCGTTCATCCGCGACGTGCGGCGCTGGAGTGTGCGCGCGCAGGTGGTGGCCGTCACCGGGCTGGGGGATGCGCTGAGCGTGCAGCGGGCTTTTCAGGCCGGCGTGTGCGGTTACGTGACGCGGCGCGATCCCGTGGCCGCGGTTATGGCGGCCATCGTCGGCGCGGTGCGCGGCGAGCGCCATGTGGGGCCGCGCGTGGAGCATGTGCTGCTGGAGCGGCTGGCCCACGGCGGCGTGGAAATGAGCGGCGCCGCCGAGGCGGTGCTGTCGAACCGGGAGCTGGAAATCTTTCACCTCATCGGCCGCGGCCTCGGCACGCGCGCAGTGGCCGAGGAGCTGCATGTCACGGTGAAAACGGTGGAGACGCACCGCCAGCGGATCAAAGAAAAGCTCGGCATCGCCAGCGGCCCCGACCTCGCGCGGCGCGCGGCGCTTTTCCACGGGGCCAACGCAGCGGGGTGAACGGCGGGCGCGGGTTGGTTGTCCACGGGGGCTTGTAAAAACGCGGACGGTCGCCCAAAGCCGGGTGGCGGGTTGCGCAACTTTTCTCTCCTGCCCCATGACTACCGAAGCAACTCCCGCCGTCGCCGCGCTTGCGGCCAAAACAAAATCGCACGCCGGCTTGATCGGCGCGGGGCTGGTGGGCTGGATCGTGATCGCGGTCGGTTTTCTCGGGCTGTATTTGCTGATGCAGGAGCGCCCGGAGTTTGTCGGACAGCCCATGCGCTCGGCCAAAACGGAACTCGTGCAAAACTCGCCCATCGTGGTGCTGCGCAAGGTGAGCGACGACATCGCGGTCATCAAACACGCGCAGCCGGACTCGTCGGAAATCGCCTTCGACATGCGCGGACGGCGCGACTACCGCGGGCTGCGCACGACCATCGACATGTCGGGCGATTTCCACGCGCGGCACGTCATCACGAACCCGTTCGACGAGCCGACCCACGTCCTTTTCATCTGCCCGCATCCGCGCGCCAACGGCGACCCGCGGCAGAGCCTGCTGGCCGGCGGCCTGAAGCTCGTGGCGTCCGCGCCTGGCGTGCAGGAAAACGCGAGCGAGGCGTGGCTGTGGAGCGGCACGCTCGCGGCGCGCGGGAGCGTGACCATCGAGGTGTCGTATCAGGCGTCGTCGCTCATCGGAGTGACCTATCGCATGGGCGGCGCGGGCACCGAGCCGGTGAAGCATTTGCGCGTCACTTTCAACCGTCACGATCTGACCGCGATCCGTTTCGAAAGCGGCGACGGCGCGATCCCGAGCCCGACGGAAAACGTGGTCTGGGAGCGCCGCGATTTTCTCGCGCCGGATTCATTTTCCGCGAGCCTCGTCGAGGGCCGCAATCTGCACGGCTCGCTGCTGCAGCTGCTCGAAATCTGCCCCGTCATCTGCCTGCTTTTTCTGCTCGCGGTCTCGGCGGTCATCCTCGCGCGCCAGCCCTTCACGGCGCTGCAAATGCTCACGATCAGCGCGGGCTACGCGCTGTATTTTCCGCTCATCGTTTATCTCAGCGCGCGGTTCTCGTTCGCCGTCGCGCTCGTCATCGCGGTGGTGGTGCCGGGGAGCCTGCTGGTAAATTACGCGCGGCTGCTGCTCGGCGCGCGCCTCGGCTTTTTCGGCGGCATCGTTTTTCTCCTGCTGTACCAGGTCTTCCCCACGCTCGCCGCATTCGCGGGCTGGAACCGCGGCATGGTGCTGCTCTGCCTCGGCGTGGTGACGTTTGCGGTTTTGATCAATCTGCAAAACCAGGCGCTCCGCCGCGGCACCGCACTCGTGCTGGCGCTGCTCTGCCTCGCACCGGCGGCGCGTGCGGCGGACGTGCAGGTCATCGTGCCCGGCCAGCTCGTCACGAAAGCAGCCGAGGCCGCGGTGCCGCCGGTGGTGTCCTTCGAGCCGGCGGAATATCGCATCCGGCAGGAGCTCGCGTTTTTTCGCGTCGAGGTGAAGGTGCCGTTCCAAGTCCTGCGCGCGGGCGATGCGCCGCTGCCGCTGTTCGCGCACGCGCTGCATTTGCAGCAGCGCAAAATCGAAGCGGCTCCGCCCGAGGCCGCGCAACTCGCGACCGTGGCTGGCCGGCTCGCGTTGCTCGCACCGCACACGGGCGCGGGCGTCCTGGAGCTTTCGTATCGCGTGGCCGTCGAGAAACACGAGGGCCGCAAGCGCGCGCAAGTGCCGCTGCTGACGGGCACGCCGGGCAGCGTGCGCATCGAGTCCAGCCGCGCTGATTTGGAAAACATCACCGGCGCGCTGTGGGAAAAAAAGACTGTCGGGAAACAGACGGCCTACGACCTGGGCATCGCGGGCGAAGAACTGCTGACGCTCGAATGGCAGGAGGCCACGTCCGACGGCGCACCGTCGCCCGAGGGCGCGAAGGATTTTTACGGCATTGGCATCACCCGCGCGCAGCACCTCACGGTCATCAACTCCGACGGAAGCTGCGTCCACTTCGCCGAGTTTGAAGTGCCCGCTTTTCGAAACGAAGAACTCCGCCTGCGCCTGCCGGTGAAGGCGCGGCTCATCTCCGTTTCCGTCAACGGCACGGAAGTCACCGCGCCCGCCATCGAGGAGCAAGTGTGCCGCCTCCGGCTGCCCGCGCGCGAAGTCGGGCAAGCCGCGCACCGCATTTCCTTCCGGCTCGCGTATCCGCCCGTGGCGCTCGGTTTCATCGGTGGCGTCGGGCTGCGGCTGCCGGAGGTTTTCCAGACCGTCGGCACGCTCGAATGGATCGTCGCGCTGCCCGCGAGCTTCGAGACGCAGGTTGTCTCCAGCGGGCTCGACGTGCAGAAAACGCCGCCCGACCTCACGCGCTTCGGCGACTACGGACGCATCCTCAAAACGCATCCGCAAAACTACCTCACCAAAGACCTCGCCCCGCCCGGCCCCGTCGATTTGAACCTGCGCTACCGCCAGTCGATCCCGCTGCCGGAGGCGCGGTGAAAGCGGCGCTCACCGCACCCGCCGCCGGCCTGCGAGCGGCGCGTGGCGGAAGCAGTCGGTGGTGTGGTCATTGACCATGCCGACGGCCTGCATGAAGGCGTAGCAGATGGTCGAGCCGACGAATTTGAAACCGCGTTGCAGCAGGTCGCGGCTCAGCGCGTCGGACTCGGCGCTCTTGGCGGGAAGCTGCGCGCGCGCCGTCCACGCATTCTGCCGCGGCTGTCCGCCCACGAACGGCCAGACGTAGCGGTCGAAGCTGCCGAATTCCTTTTGCACGGCGAGAAAGGCGCGGGCGTTGAGGATGGCGGAGGCGACCTTGAGCCGGTTGCGGACGATGCCGGGATCGGCGAGCAGCGCGGCGACTTTGCGCTCGTCGTATTTGGCGATTTTCCGCGCGTCGAAATTGTCGAACGCCGCGCGGTAGGTTTCG
>JANXWQ010000509.1 GCA_025351065.1 Chthoniobacter sp.
GTCGGGATGCCATTCTGCGAGACACTGCTGGAGAGGGCGAGTGGCTGCCAGTAGTTAGGATCGGTATCGGCGGTGTAGGTGTAAGTCGGGTCGGCCATCAACGGCAGGCCGATGCCGAGGGGCATGTTGGGCTGACTGCCGGCTGGTTCGAGGTTGCCGCCTAGCACGCTCATGGCCCGTGCGGCCAGCATGTTGGGATTCACGCTGCTGTTGTAAGCCTGCGGGTACGCGGTCAGGGTAAAGCCGTCGCTGGCTCCCCAAGTAAGTATGGCCTGGCCGATGCGCTTGCCCAGTTCCGCTGGCGTGGTGGCATTGGTGATCGCGGCCTGGCCCACGGCCGGCGAATAACCGAGCGCCGTCAGCTTGTTATCCAAGTTGACCAGAATCGTAGCCGAGCCCTGTCCACTGGCGAAGCGGCTGCGTAGCACGCGGTAGGCGGCATAGCTGATGGCCTCATGCCGCGCGGCCTCCACATCACCCGGCAGCGGTGAGATTTTCTCGTTGTAAATGTAACCCACCGCATTGGCATCATAAGCTGCCCAGGCATCATACATCGCCACCGCGGTGTGATGCAGGTTGCGCGCGTGGGCCGGTGGGTTGGGGAGGTTGATGCGGATGGCGGCAAGGAGCTGTTCATTCCACTCCCGTGCCGCGGACTGGACGGCGTGAACGGCGGGCGCACAGATGAGTGCGGCGATGACCGGCAGGAAGGTGCGGCGAAGGAGGTGCGCAGCGAGACGGGGTGTTATCATGGGTGGGTTAGGCGGGTTTGGGGGTTAAGCCGGGATGCGATACGCAACCCGGCGGTAACAAAAACTTACGCAGTTTTCCCAATAGCCGGGCTGAGTCTAGGTCGGAGGGATGAATGGCCTTTTGTTTTGGATGAAACCGTCCGTCGCCGGGATGGGCAGCGCCCGAGATGCGTGGGCCAAAGCGCTGGCGCGGTGCCCTTTCGTCCTTCCGGCGGATGAGCCAGTTCTAGGTCGGTAGTTCGCGGCTCTCGCGTTGACTTTGCGGGAGAGAAAGAACGCTGCGCCATGTTGCTGCCCGCCGCACAAAAAAAATCGGCGCAACCGCCAGCGGGCGATTGCGCCGAAGCGGGGCTCGCGCCCCGGTTTTTCCCCCAAGAAATCAGAACTCGATGGTGGCCTGCACGTAGCCGAAATCGGCGTCGTCGTGCGCACCGGTGTTGCGGAGGTAGTCGCCGGCGAAGAAGTGGCTGTAGCCGGCGGTGAGCCCGAGCTGCTTGAGCGGCTTGTAGGTCACGAGGAAGTCGAGTTCGGCACCCGCGAATTTGTCCGCATTGCGCGCGAGCGGCGTGAGCGGGCGGACGGCAGTGGCACCGTTGGCGCGATACCAAACGTCCTCATTCGTCGCGAGCCAGAACAGGTGGTAGTCGGCTTCGAGCGTGATTTTTTTGCACGGCACGGCTTTCAGGCTGATGGCCGGGTTGTGCATGTTCTGCCACGAAAAGGCGTCCATGAAACCGTAGCGCGGATGGTTCGACGGGAAGAGGTTTTGAAAGGTCTCGCTGTTACCGTCGGCGGAGTTGGTGTCGCCGGAGGCGTAGTTGTATTCCACGCCGAGGCGGGGCGTCCACGGCAGGTCAAAGGTGTAGCCGAGCCCGCCGTGCGCGGCGAACGCCGTGAGGTCGAGGCCGCGGACTTTGCCGGTCTGAAAGGCGACCTCGGCATCGTAGTCGAGGCCAAGGACTTTGGGTGCGGGCGCGGGCGGCGGCGGCGTGGTTTTGCCGTCGGCCATCGCTTTGCCGTCATGCACGGCGGCGGGCTCGTGGTGAAAAGCGCCGGGCTTGGATTTCACGCGCGCGCCGAAGGTGAAGAAGTTCGTGTCGCCGATGGCGGTCGGCTGGTAGAGCGCGTTGGTGTTTTCGTGGAGATGAAAGGCATAGACATCCGTGGTCTGCACGCTCAGCGCGGTGGTGCTGAAGTAGAGCCCGCTGAAGACCTGCTCGCGATGGTTCTCGGTGCCGTTGAAAAGGTCGGACTGATTGTATTTGCCGCGCGTGATAACGGGGACGGTCGAGGCGAAACCTTCGACCCACCAATCCTTCTGCTGGTAGCGCAGTTTCACCGCGTCGAAGGTGCGGCCAAAGTTGTTCCACTCGCTGGAGCCGACGAGGCGCTCGTCGCCGTAGGCCAGCACCTGCCGGCCGATTTTCAGTCCCCACGGGCATTTCTCGTAGTTCGAGATTTCGACGTAGCCCTGGCGCAGGTCAAAGGCGTCGTCGCCCTCCGCGGCGAGCACGCCGGGGAAGTCCTGCCGGTCGGACAGGTACTCGCGCGAGTCCTGGGTTTGCGCGTAGATTTTCAACCACGGCGCGGGCTTCAGCATGACGCCGAGGCGGAAGCGGTTGAGGATCCAGTTGTCATCGGTCAGCGAACGGACGGCGCTGTTGAAGTCGTAGTTGTTTTCGCGAATCTCCCACCGCACGCGCTCCTGCACGTCGAAGGTGACGCGGCCATCGAGGAAGCTGAGGGGATTGGCCGGGGCTGCCGGGGCGAGGGTGACGACGGCGGGTGGGCTAGCAAAGACGACGCCAGCGAGGCAGGCGGTGATGAGGATGTGGGTGGGTGTTTTCATGGGGTGGGTTTGGCTGTGAGTGAAGTTACTGGACGGGCGCGGATGCGGTGCCGTCGAAGTAGGCTTGGTATTTCGGCCAGCTCCAGACCGCGAGCTTTCGCCCGACCTCCAGCCCCACGTTGTTGTCGATGGGGATGTGGTAGCCGCCCATCGCGCGGGAGAGTGCGGCCATGTCGGCGGTACCGGAGAAAGTGGGCAGGTCGAGCGCGAGTTCGCCGCCCGCGTTTTTCTCAGTCAGCTCGCAGCATTTGCGTTTGGCGTAAAAGCCGAACTTGTCGCTGCCGGTGAAGAGTTCGAGCATCTTCGCGCACGCGCCGCTGGCGGTGGCGTGGCCGGAGGTGTAGCCGGGGAAGGGGGGCGTGATGAAGACTTCCGGGGAATACGGGTGCCATTCCTCGGCGGGCATTTCCTTCGTGCCGCCGTCCGGGCCGGCCCAGCCGGTGATTTTCTGACCGGCGTAGTAGTGATGGATGAGCGTCCACGGACGCGAGGAGTCGTAGAAGCGCTTCGTCTCCCAGCACGAGATGAAAGCGTCGAGCACGGTGTTCGCGATGGTGAAGTAGAGCTTCACGTCCTTGTCGATGTCGTGCTTGTCGCGCTTCGACACGTCCTGCGCAAAGCGCAGCCAGTGGCCGGACTGCGCGGTCGAGCGCGGGCCGTCGCGCATGAATTCGACGACGGCTTTCTGCTCGGGGGTGAGGCCGGCGTTGTAGGCGAGCACCTGGTCGGTTTCCTTTTTCAAAACGTCGTTGTTCGCCTTCGTCGTGGGCGGCGGGCCGGGCCGGAACTGCTCGGCGCTTTCGAGCATCATCGGCTTCACGCGATACCAGTGCGGAGTGAGGTAGCCGGGCGTGAATTTGGTGCCGTCGGGCTTGGTGAAGGTGATCGGCTGCCAGCGGTCGGGGTCGATGATTTTGTCCGGCGGATTCACCGGCTTGTAAAAGGTGTAGTCCGAATACGGCTTGCCGTTGCCGCCGGCTTCGTCGCCGAGCTGGTTGGAGCCGTCGTGACGGCGGTAGTCGAGGATCGCCTGCGCGGCCACGTTGCCGATGCCCTGCGGGGTCTTCACGTCCGTGGATTTGTCGGCGGGATCGTAGCCGAGCTTTTTCATCTCGGCGTCGAGGTAATCCTTTTCGCCCGGATACGAATCCATCAGCGCGCGATACGACGCGTAGCTGATCGCCTGTTTCTTGTTATCGGGCGTGCGCTCCTTCGCCGGGCGGCGCAGCTTGCCGCCGAGCCGTGTGCCGACGGCCTTTTCGTCGTAGGCGGCCCAGGCGTCATACATCGCCGTGGCCCAGATGGCGTGCTGCCGCGAAATCACCGTCGGGCGCGCGCCCACCTTTTCAATGTCACGGGCGCTGACCTCTTCGGCGATGTTGAGCCAGCGGTAGGCGTAGTTTTGTTTGTCCACCGGCAGCAGCGCGTTGTGAAGATTGTCTTCGGGAGCAG
Organism: Chthoniobacter sp.; assembly: GCA_025351065.1. Lineage (GTDB taxonomy): Bacteria > Verrucomicrobiota > Verrucomicrobiia > Chthoniobacterales > Chthoniobacteraceae > Chthoniobacter. Next base: position 4,054 of record JANXWQ010000509.1, read on the forward strand.
ACGGGGAAGGACGCGCGGCATTGGTGTCTTCGGCAGCGTGGGCAAGTGGGGCGGCGAGGGTGAGCAGCGCCACGGCGAGCGGGCGCAACAATGAGGTCATGGGGGTTGAGTTCATGCCCGTGATTTCTGTGAGGAAGCGCTTTGCGGCGAGCCCATTTCCATGAAATCCCCCGGCGAATGGACGAATGCCGCCAACGAACGGACAGGGAGCCTTGCCCGCGTCCCGCGCGCCCGCCATGATGGCGCGATGAAATACCTCGTCGCCGATGATGACCCCCTTGTGTGCGAGCAGGTCGAGAGCTTTCTCTCCCGCTTTCCCGACACCGATTACTGCCTCAAGACCGGCGACGGACTCGCCGCCCTCTCGCTGCTTTCCGCAGGCGATCTCGACGCCGCTTTTCTCGACCTCCAGATGCCCGGCCTCGATGGCGTCTCGCTGCTGCGCGCGCTGCCACGCGGGCTGCCCGTGGTCATCGTCAGCGCGAGCGCGGACTTCGGCGCGCAGTCGTATGAATTCGACATCGCGGACTATTTGCTGAAACCGCTCGACTTCCCGCGCTTCGCGCAGGCGCTGGAAAAAATCCGCGCCCGCCTCGCGCGCCGCGAGCCCGCGCGCGAGAGCGGAGCGCGCGAGATTTTCGTCAAAGACGGCACCAAGCTCGTGCGCCTAGCGCTCGATGAACTCATCTACCTCAAGGCCGAGGCGAACTACGTCGAATTCGTCGGCGAAAACGGCGCGGTACTGAGCCTGATGAGCATGAAGCGGCTGGAGGAATTGCTGCCCGCGGAGTTCATCCGCGTGCACCGCTCCTACATCGTGAACCGCCGGCACATCACCCGCGTCGAAGGCGCGGAGGTCGTGCTCGGCAAGCACCGCGTGCCCATCAGCGATTCCTACCGCGACGAGCTGATCCGCAAGCTGCCGACGATCCAGTGAGCGCGCCGCGGTTAGGGACGGTACTCCGTGCCGTCCGGAGTGAGCGTCAGCGCGGCGGCGGGCGCGGGTTCACGTTCGCGGACAGCACGGAGTGCCGTCCCTGACCCGCGTTTCGATCAGCTTTTTTTAGACGGCTGCGGCGGCGTGCAACTCCGCCGCGACCGTCGCGAGCGCCGCCGCGCACTCCGCGCTGAGCGCGGCGTCCGTCTCGCCCGCCGCCAGCCGGTCGAGCTGCGTGCGCAGCGTGTGCAGCCCGAGCAGATGCAAGGACGTGTGGAGCTGATGCCGCACCTTCCGCCGCGCCTCGATGTCGCCGTTTTCGACCGGCGAGCGCGCCGCGAGAAATTCCGCGGCCATCGTCCCCGCCAGCCGCGCCACGCGCTCCGGCTCGTTCGGGAAAAGCGCCGCGAGTGCCGCGTGGACGCTGCCTTCGCGCGCGGGTGAGAGGCATTTTTCCAGCAGGGCAAAAAGCGCCGCGGGTTCGACCGGCTTCACCACCACCGCGAGCATGCCCGCGGCGAGGCACTCCGCGCGCGTCTCCGCATCCGTCTGCGCCGTGACCGCGAGGATGGGCACGCCGGGCCGCGCGGCCAGCGCCTGCCGCGCAAAGTCGATGCCGCTCGCGTCCGGCAGTTGCAGATCCACGAGCACGGCGTCGCACGCTTCCGCGCGCAGTTTTTGCAACCCCTCGCGCGCCGTCTCGGCCATCGCCAGCGTCGCGCCCGTCTCCTCGATCAGCGCGGCCATGACCTCGCGGTTTGAGGCCGTGTCCTCGACGTAGAGCAGCCGCCGCCCGCGCAGGTCCACGAACGGTTTCGCCGCCTCGCGCGGCACCGCCACCGACGCGTGCGACGCCGCCATCGGCAGCTCCACCATGAACCGCGAACCTTCGCCCACCTTGCTTTCCACGGTTAGCGTGCCGCCTTGCAGCTCGATCAAAGTGCGTGTGATGCTCAGCCCCAGCCCGCTCCCGCCGAAGCGCCGCCCGATGCCGCCGTGCGCCTGGTCAAACGGCGAAAAAATCCGCCCGATGTGCGCCTCGTCGATGCCGATGCCGGTGTCCTCCACGGCCAGCCGCAGCGCGCCGCCCGCGTACTCCACCTCGAGCCGGATCGCGCCGTGCTCGGTGAACTTAAGCGCGTTGCCGAGCAGGTTGTTCAGCACCTGGGTGAGCCGCGCGCCGTCGCCCAGCGCGCGCTCCGGCACCTCGGGCGCGACCTGCACTTTGAACTCCAGCCCTTTTTGCCGCACCAGCGGCCCATGGGTCAGCGCGGCGTCGGCCAGCACTTCGCGCAGCGGAAAAATCGCGTGCTCGAAAGTCAGTTTGCGCGCGCGGATTTTCGACCAGTCGAGCGCGTCGTTGAGCAGCGCCGTGAGCTGGCGCAAACCCGCGCGCAGCGAGCGCAGGATCGGCTCCTGATGCGGCGCGGGCCGGTTGCGGTCGAGCACGCGCACGAGGCCGGAGACGGCGTTGAGCGGCGTGCGGATTTCGTGGCTCATCATGGCGAGAAAATCGTCGCGCCCGCGGGTGGCGTCGTCGGCCTCGCGGCGCGCGGCCTCCAGCTTTTCCACGCTCTCGCGCACGCGCGCCGTCAGCTCGGCGAACTTTTTTCCCAGCGCGCCGATTTCATCCCGCCCGCTGTCCGGCGAGACGAATTCCTGCCCCGCCTCGTAGCCCGCCACCGCCTCGGTCAGCACATGCAGCCGCCCGAGCGGCCCGCGCGCCAGCCACACCACCAGCGGCACCGTCGCGGCGATGCCCAGCAGCGCCGCGAGCAGCGTGCGGTTGCGCGTTTCCGCCAGGCCCGCCAGCCACACCTCGGGCGGGCACGCCACCCGCGCGCTGACCTGCCGCGCCGCGCCCGGCGCGATGGGAAAACTCGTCTCGCGCACCAGCGTGCCCTCGGGTGTGGCGTGGTCTTTTGAAAAAGAAAAATCCGTCCCGATGTCGTGGCCGAACCGCCGCGCGGGATCGGGATGCAGCAGGTAGTCGCCGCGCCCGTTGGCGAGCATGAGCTGCACGCCGGGCGCGGCCTGCGCGGTCAGCGCGTCGAGCAGCGGGCGCAGATCGACATTGATGATGACCACGCCGAAGACCGCGCCGCTGTCGTCGAGGATGGTCTCCGCTGCGCGCAACGTGGGCAGGTGCGGCACGGTGACGCGGCCAAAATCCTGGTTCAGATCCAGCTCCGAAAGCGAGACCACGCCCGGCCCCGCGGCCAGCGTGTCGCGCATGTAACCGCGCTGACCCTTTTGCTGGAGCCGATCCGCACGGATCGGCGCGATGCCGCCCGGCGTGTCCGGCGAGCGGTCCACGCGCACCAGCTCGCGCCCGTCGTCCGCCACGCCGATGAGCCGCACCTGGTAGTAGGCCGGCTTGCCCGCCGCGAGCGCGAGGAATTCCTGCTCGACCAGCCCGCCCCACACCGCCGCGTCCGCCGCGCCGCGCCAGCGCACGAATTCCCGCACCGTCGGCGCGGCGGCGAGCGCGCGCACATCGCGCGCGGCATCACCCACGCCCGCCTCCACGCGCACCCGCACCAGCGCCAGCTCATGCTCCAGCCGTTCGTCCCACGTCTGGATGAGCCGCGCGCGCGCGCCGCGGTAGTTCAGCCAGCTCGATAGCGCTACCAGCACCGCCGCGAGCAAGGCCCACACAAGAGCGGAGCGGGTGGCGAGGGACATGCGCGGAGAAAAACGCCGCGCCTCGGGATTGGCAATCCGCGATTCGCGCACCCGATTTTTTTCCATCCGGCGCGGAGCGCGCGATGGGAAAACAGCCCATTTTCTTTGACCGGCTTCCGCTGTCCGGCGACACACGCCCGCGAGAGTGGCCGGGCAGTCGCCCGGTTCCATTCCCCCCCAACTTGCTTCACCCGATCTTATGAAAAACACGCCTCCCACCACCACCACCCGCACCACCTCGCCTTTGCGCCGTGCATGTGGACGGCGGGCGGCCCGCCGATCACCGTGACGGAGACTGGCATTTTTGGCGTCACCAATATCACGGCCATCACTCCGTCCGGCTCGGTGGTGACGAAGGCGGTGGGATTTATTTTTTCGATGACTCCACCGGCGGCACGGCGCGCGTGATCGTGAGCGGCAATGGCCAGCTGGACATCGCCGGCCACAAAGCGCCGGGCGTGACCGTGGGCTCCATCGAGGGCAACGGGGAGGTTTATCTTCGGGTCGAGAAACCTGACCGTGGGGAGCAACAATCTGAGCGGCGAAATCGGCCGCTCGAACTACGACTCGCACAGCATCTCGGGCGGCGTGCGCTGGGCGTTCTAAAAACGCGGGCGCTTGCGCCGCGCGGCTTCGCGCGCATGGTGTGCGCTCCCGAAATGAAAACCATCCTGCGCGTCTTCGCCTACGTCCGCCGCTATCCGTGGATGGCCACGGGCATGCTCGCGTGCGCGGTGCTCACGACGCTGATGGTCGTGGTTTTCCCCAAGGCCATGCAGCTCATAATCGACGACGTGCGCACGGGACGCGGCGACCGGCTCGTGTGGCTGGTGCTGGTCGCGGCGGGTTCGTTTTTCGTGCGCGATCTTTTCAATGCGATCCGCATCGTGCTGAACAACACCTTCGAGCAGCGGGTGATTTTCGATTTGCGCAGCGATCTCTACGCGCACATCCAGCAGCTCCCGCTGACGTGGTTCGACAACCGGGCGACCGGCGACATCATGACCCGGCTGCTCGAAGACGTGACCGCGGTGGAGCGTGTGCTGATCGACGGCATCGAAGGCGGCGTGATCGCGCTGCTCCAGATCGTCATCGTGGCGGCGATGCTTTTTTCCTACAACGCGCGGCTCGCCTGGCTAGCGCTCGCGCCGGTGCCGCTGCTCATCGCCGGCGCGCTCCTTTATACGCTCACCGCGCCGCGCCGCTACCGGTCGCAGCGCAAGGCTTCGTCGGCGATGAACTCGTTGCTGCACGACAATCTCGCGGGCATCCGCCAGATCAAGACGTACGTCCGCGAGGAGGCCGAGCACCATCGCTTCAATGCGGTAAGCGACAGGCTTCGCCACGCCACGCTTTGGGTAATGAAAGTCTGGGCGGGGTACAGCCCGACGATGGATTTCTTCACCAACTGCGGGCTCGTGCTCGTTGTCTTTCTCGGCGGTCGCGCAGTGCTGGCGGGCGAGATGCAAATCGGCGAACTCGTTGCCTTCCTGGCCCTCGTGAAATTTCTTTATGACCCGATCGGCAAGCTGCACACGCTGAACCAAATGTTCCAGGCGGGTCGGGCGGCGGCGGCCCGCGTGTTTGAAATCATGGACGAGGCGCCGGAGCCGGGATTGGTCGAAGGTCCAAATTCGAAACTCGAAAACCAGAAGGCGATCGGCGGCGATATTGAGTTCAAGGATGTGAACTTCTCGTATCAGGGACGCACGAATGTATTGCAGCACGTTTCGTTGCGGGCGCGGCCGGGCGAGACCATTGCGCTGGTCGGCACGACCGGTGCCGGCAAGTCCACGCTCGTCAATCTGCTCACGCGATTCTACGAGTTCGACGAGGGTGACATCACGATCGACGGTGTTCCCCTGCGCGACATTCCGCAGGCGCGCCTGCGCGGCGCGATCGGCCTTGTGACGCAGGAGAGTTTTCTCTTCAACGGCACGGTCCGGGAGAACCTGCGCTTCGCGAAACCGGATGCGACGGACGACGAGTTGCTCGCGGCGGCGGAGTCGGCCGGAGCGCGCGCGTTCATCGAGCGGCTTCCGGAAGGCCTGTCAACGCTGGTCGGGGAACGCGGGGTCAAGCTGAGCGTCGGCGAAAAACAGCGCGTCTCGATCGCGCGAGTGCTGCTCAAGGACCCACCGATTTTGATTCTCGATGAAGCCACCGCGAGCGTCGACAACGAGACCGAGCGCCTCATCCAGGCGGCGCTGGATCGATTGATGTCGCACCGCACCTGTTTTGTCATTGCGCACCGACTCTCGACCGTGCGCAACGCGGACCAGATTCTCGTCCTGGAGCGCGGTCGCATCGCGGAGCGGGGCCGGCACGCGGAACTTCTGCTGCGTGGCGGCAAGTACTCCCAACTTTATGCGGCCAGCCAGCAGCGCGAGGAAGAGGAGTTGCGGACCGGGGCGACGGAATCCGCCGAAGAAGCCGTCGCGGCCTAGGTGGTTCCCACCGGGCGCCTTTCGGCGGTATGAAGAAGTCCTCGGCGATCGACACTTTGGTCGCGTGACGCCGCGCTGGCAGCGGATTGTCATCCCCGCCCTGCTCATCTTTGGGGTGCTAAATTTTCAATTGGCATTTCTTGCCACCACCAACGCGATCTCATCCATGCGACCGATCACCTGGGCCGAACTGGTGAGGCACCTGCTGGATTTCTAGGGAGTTTCCTGATCCGCCGGCAGTCCAAAATATTTTTGTCGGGTCGATCCGGACCCTCCTCGCCTTTTCCGCGACCGGCGGCTAGGCTTCCGCCTGGATGTCATCGGATCTTTCAACGCGCTTTCTTGCCCTAGCCGACTTCGAGCCAGCGGCGCGTGCGTGCCTGCCCCACGCGGTTTATGAATATGTCGCGAGTGC
>JANXWQ010000512.1 GCA_025351065.1 Chthoniobacter sp.
CTCATCCCCGGCGCGCTCGACGGCGCGATTGTCACCAACGACTTTCCCCTCTACGCCGTGGATGCCACGCGCCTACTGGCGGAGTACCTCCGCCTCATCACCAGCACGCCGCAGTTCCGCGACTACTGCCAGACCCTCAGCAAAGGCACCACCAACCGGCAGCGTATGGACGAGCAGACCTTTCTCGCCATCCCCATCCCGCTCCCGCCGCTCGCCGAGCAGGCGCGGCTGGTGAAAGCGCACACGGCAGCACTAGCGGAAGCGGAAGCCACGGAGGCTCGCGCCCGCGCCGGCGAGCAGGAGGCCGCCCGCTTCCTCGAAACCGCGCTCGGCCTGCAAACCCAAGCCGCCCAGCCCAAGCTCGCCACCGGCAAACTCCACTTCGTCCGCTTCGCCACGATGGAGCGGTGGGGCGAACTATTCATCAGTCCGCTCGCTGCCGGGAGCGGCGGCAAATTTCCACTCGTGCGTCTCGGCGACATCATCGCCGGACTGCAAAATGGCTGGAGTCCTAAATGCCACACCCGTCCCGCCGCTGCCGACGAATGGGCGGTGCTTAAACTCGGCGCGGTTTCCTTCGGCTCATTCGACGAGATGGCGAACAAAGCCCTGCCCACCATTTTCAAAGCGAAGCCTGAATACGAAGTGCAGGCGGGTGACGTGCTCATCAGCCGCGGCAACGCCCTTTCGCTCGTCGGGGCCGCTGTCTTCGTCAAAGCCACCCGCCCGCGGCTCATGCTCCCCGACTTGGTTTTCCGCGCGGTCTGGCCGCGTGAGCAAAAAGTGGACGGCGCATTTCTCGCCGAAGTCCTGCGCCTGCCTTTTCTCCGGCGACAGATCGAAGCCGTCGCCACGGGCACCTCGCCCTCGATGAAAAAAGTCACCAAGCCCGCACTGCTCAACCTCCGCCTACCACTCCCGCCGCTCGCCGAGCAGGCGCGCATCGTCGCCCGGCTGGACGCGCTGCGCGCCGAAGCCCGCGCCGCTCGCACTGCCGCCGGGCACCTTCGCGAATCCGCTGCCAGGCAATTCCGCACCGCGCTATTCTCCACCGGCATCGGGCACTGATGCGGGCCCGCCGTGGCGGCGGCTGATGTCTGCACACCAGGCGCTACTTTTTCGCGAAGACTTTGTCGTCGGGATTTCCGGCGGACTGGAGGTAGGCGATGAGGTCGAGGAGTTCGTCTTTGTTGAGGCCGTTGATGAGGCCGGGGGGCATCATGGAGACGTTGAAGACGGAGCGCTTTTTGATCTGGGCGGAATCCACGGCGGTCTGCACGTCGGGCGCGAGGGCGCTGGTCATCACGAAAAGTTTGCCGTTTTCCTCGACGATGACGCGGCCGACGACGGTGCTGCCGTCTTTCATATCGAGCTGCTCGGTGCCGTACTGGTCGCTGATGACTTTGCTGGGCTCGATGATGTTTTCCATCAGGTCGCGCAGCGAGTAGCGCTGGCCGGCACCGGTGAGGTCGGGGCCGATGTTGCCGCCGTCGCCGCGCATGTGGTGGCAGTTGATGCAGAGCGTGGAGGCAAACATGGCCTTGCCCTGCTCGAAGTTACGGCCCTTCATGCCGTCCTGCGCGAGCGCGGCCACATCCTCGACGGTGTAGTTTTTGCCGGGGCCTTTGGCCACGACGAGATTCGCGGGCGGGGCGGGCGGGGCTTTTTTCGAGAGGTCATCGAGGGCGGCGCGCTCGGCGGGGTCGGTGACGGTGTTGGCGAGGGCTTCGTTGCGGATGTTGTCGAGGAACTTGGTAAAGCTGTTGCCGCCCTTCCAGGCGCGCGTGCGCGGGAACCAGCCGAAGAAGGCCTTGCGCAGCTCGGGCGTCCAGCCGGTCTTCGCCTCGCGCAGCGCGTGGACGTAGGCGATGGCCTGGCGGTTCGGGCGGCTGGCGTGCATGCCGGCGACTGCGGAGGCGTAGCCGCCATTGCGGGCGAGGACTTCCTCGCTGGCGAGGGTGATGTCCGAGTCCTTGGCGGTGTCGAGCATGGGCACGGTTTTGGCGACGATGCTGGGCGAGCCGAGATAGACGAGGAGGGCGACGAGTTCGCGGTTCGCGAGCGGGTCGGCGTTGGGGAAAAGCGGGTCGAGCTTGGCAGCGACCTGCGCGCACACGTCAGGCGCGGGTTTGCCCATGCGCGTGAAGGCCAGCTCCCACGCGCGGAGGAGCGGGAGGCGGAGTTCCTCGGGCTGTTTCGTGAAATCGAGCGCGGCGAGGGCCGAGATGATTTTCGGCTGCAATGCTTTGTCGCCGGTGCGTGCGAGGGCGATGAGCGCCTCGATTTGCGCCTGCGGATTTTTCTCGGCGAGCGCCTTCTCCGCCCAACTCGCCGCGGGCTGATGCTCGATGGCGATGCGCGCGGCGAAGCGCAAAAAGCGGTCCTTGCCCGCGAGGAAGGGCCACGCCTTTCCCACCGCCTCCGGCCCGGTGCCATCGACTTGCAAGGCCTCCAGCGCCAGCCGCGTTTTCGCCTCCGGCGTCACCGCGAGCGGCGCGGCGGGCGCGGTGCTTTCCTTGCCGATGTAGGTCACGCGGTAGAGCGCCGACTGATTTTTTCGCCCACCGATGGCGACGTAGAGCGCGCCGTCGGCTTTGCGCACCACGGCATCCGTGACCGAGAAGCCGCGACCCGCGATGAAGTCCTCTTTCTCCGCCTTGAAACTCGCGCCGTCGGGCGTGAAGTGGATGGCCCAGATGGTGGCGTAGGTCCAGTCGAGCGCGAAAAGGGCGAGCTGGTATTTGGCGGGAAATTTCGCCCCGGTGCCGAAGACCGTGCCGGTCGGGGAACCCGGTCCGATGTCCACCGCCGCCGGCAGCGAATCCGCGTAGTAGCTGGGCCAGCGGCCCGAGCCGGAGCGCCAGCCGTAGTCGCCGCCGCTCACGATGTGGTTGATCCGCGTGGGCATGTACCACGGCGTGCCCATGTCCCATTCCATGTCGGAGTCGTAG
>JANXWQ010000549.1 GCA_025351065.1 Chthoniobacter sp.
AGTTCGTCCACGATGATGACGATGAACGGCATGCGATCCGGGATGATGAGGTCGGTGTCGCGGATGTTTTTCACCGTGGTCATTTTCTCGATGCGCTCCTCGCTGGTCAGCGCTTCGGGATCGACCGGCTCGGCGGCCGCGCTGTCCTCGGCGCTGCCGGTGTTGTCGGAAAAAATGTTCGCGAGCCCGGACATCAGGCTGCTTGCCGGCGGCGCAACTTCGAGCGGCAGCTTGGCTTCTTTTGCAGCGTCGAGCGCGTCGAGTTCGGCCTGCGTTTTCGGCAGCGGGCGCTCGTTGAAGGTGGCGATGTTGCGCACGCCGGTCTTGGCGAAAATGGCGTAGCGCTTTTCCATCTCATCGATGGCCCAGCGCAGCGCGAGCAGCACTTTTTTCGGGTCGGTGACGACGGGGACGACGAGGTGCGGCAGGGTGTTGTAAATCTGCATCTCGACGACCTTCGGATCGATCATGATGAAGCGCAGATCCTCCGGCGTGAAGCGGTAGAGAATGGAGGCGATGATCGAGTTGATGCACACGCTTTTGCCCGAGCCGGTGGTGCCAGCGACGAGCCCGTGCGGCATGGCGGCGAGGTCGGCGATGATGGTTTTGCCATACACGTCCTTGCCGAGTGCGAGCGGGATTTTCGCTTTGGCGTGCAGGAAGTCGTCGCTCTCCAGCAGCTCGCGCAGCGTGACCTTTTGCTTTTTAGAATTGGCGATCTCGATGCCCACGGTGTCCTTGCCCGGGATGGGCGCGAGGATGTTGATGCGCTCGGCGCAGGTCGCGCGGGCGATGTCGCGTTCGAGCGCGGTGATCTTGTCCACGCGGACGCCTTTTGCCGGATAAACCTCGTAGCGCGTAATCGTTGGCCCGCGGGTGATGTCGCCGCGCGAAACGCTGATGCCGAACTGCGCGAGCGTCTCGATGACGGTGTCCTGGATGGCGAGGAGTTCGTCGGGGTTGGCGGCCTCGCGGTCGTCGTTGTCGATGGGGTCGAGGAGGTCGAAGGAGGGCAGCTCGTAGTGTTCGCACGAGACGGCGGAGAGCGGCGGGAACTTGTCCTTCTTCGCGTCCTTGCGCTTCGGCGGCGGTGGGAGCGAGCTGTCGATGATCTGCGGGATGGGGCGGGGCGCGGCTTCGTCTTCGGCGAAAAGCGTGGGCTGCACGACGGCTTCGGGCGCTGTCTCGGAGGGCACGGCGGCCCCGCGTTTGGCGAGCGTCTTTTCAAGCTTCCGGCGCTCGCGGGCGAGGCGCTCGGCTTCGAGGGCGAGGCGCTCCTGGTCGTTGGCGTCGGCGAGTTTTTTGGCCCGCCATTTTTCCAACCACAACGGCGGCAGCGCGGCCAGCTCGCGCAGGGCGGCGATGGGGTGGATGCCGGTCATCAGGATGAGGCTCGCGGCGTAGAGCAGGACGAGAAAAATGCTCGCGCCGATGGTGCCGAGCAGGTTGCGGAAAAGCAGGCCGCCGATCCATTTGCCGACCCAGCCGCCTTCGCTCACGAGATTGAGCCGCGGCGCATCGATGAACCGGAACGGCAGCAGATGCGCGAGGCACGCGCCGGCCACGACAAAGGCGATGCTCCACAGCGCGCGCCGGGTCAGCCGCAGCTCGGGATTGAGCAGCTTCGCGCCGCCGTAGCCGAGCAGCAGCGCGGCCGCGAGATACGAGGCCACGCCGAGAAACGCGTAGGCGCAGCACGCCACGATGGCCCCGAGGCTGCCGATGAAATTCAGCACCGGCCCGCGCGCCGCCGCCACGCTGCTGAGCGGGAACCAGCTCGGCACATCCGACGGCGTGTAGGAGATGAGCGCGAGGAAAAGCAGCGTGCCCGCACCGAGCAGGACGAGGCTGAAGACTTCGTGAAAGGAGTGGGTCGGTTGGGCTTGAGCGCGCGCCATTTGGGTCGGCAGAGTAGCGGGGTCGCCTGGCGTTTCAATAGGCGAACGCAGCGGGTTGCGCGTGGCGTTTCCCGTCCCTACGGTCGGCGGTGTGCGTCGCGCGATTCTGCTGTTCGTAAAATATCCCGAGCCGGGGAAGGTAAAGACGCGGCTGGCGGCGACGGTGGGTGCGGAGAAGGCGGCGGGCATCTACCGGCGGCTTGTGGCGGCGGTGCTCGCGGGGCTGCCGGCGGACGATGACCTCATCGTCGTTTTCGACCCGCCGGAAATGCGGGCGCAGGTCGCGGAATGGCTCCAGGGCTTGCTCGCGGGGCGGCGTGCGGATTTCATCGCGCAGGCGGCGGGCGATCTCGGCGTCCGTTTGGAGCAGGCGTTTGCGGAGGCGTTCGCGCGGGGATTTGAAAAGGTCGCGGTCATTGGGAGCGATTGTGTCGAGCTGACGCCGGCGGTTTTTTTCGAGACGTGGGCGGCGCTGGAAACCGGTGACGCAGTGCTGGGGCCGAGCACGGATGGCGGCTACTATCTGCTCGCTCTGCGGCATCCTTGCGCGGCGCTATTCCGCGGCATCGCTTGGAGCACGGACGCCGTGCGAGCGCAGACGCTCGCACAGGCGCAAGCCGCCGGGCTGAGCGCGCATGAACTGGCCGCTCTGCCCGACATCGACACCGAGGGGGACTGGCGGAAGGCTGAGGTAAAGCTGAGAGTCGAGGCAGGCATTCAGCTTTGAACTAAAACCCCACACCCTTTTCCCATGACTCCACCGCTTGTTTTTGAACCGCTTTTCAGGGAACGCGTGTGGGGTGGCCGCCGGCTGGAAACCCTATTGGGCAAAAGGCTGGAACCCGGCGTGCGCATCGGCGAGTCGTGGGAGCTCGTCGATCGCGAGGACGCGCAGAGCGTGGTGCATGAGGGGCCGCTGCGCGGGCTGACGCTCAATGAATTGTGGACGCGCCAGCGCGCAGAAATTTTCGGCCTTGGGCTCGGCTACGCGCCGCGGTTTCCGCTGCTTTTCAAAATCCTCGACGCGCAGGACCGGCTCTCAGTGCAGGTGCATCCGCCGGCGGCGGTCGCGGCTCGGCTCGGCGGCGAGCCGAAGACGGAAATGTGGTTCATCCTCGACGCGCTGCTCGACAGCGATCTCTACGCGGGGCTGAAGCGCGGCGTGACGCGCGCGGATTTCGAGGCGGCGCTGGCGGGCGGCAGCGTGGCGGAAAAGCTCCACAGTTTTCCGATCAAGGCGGGCGACGCCATGTTCATCCCGAGCGGGCGCATCCACGCCATCGGCACCGGCAATCTCATCGTCGAGGTGCAGCAGAACAGCGACACCACCTACCGCGTCTTCGACTGGAACCGCCTCGGCCTCGACGGCGAACCGCGCGCCCTCCACATCGCCGAATCGCTCGACTCCATCGACTTCCACGACGCCGAGCCGCAGCTCGCACAGCCCGCCGGCGACATGCTCGTGGCGTGCGAGTTTTTCCGCGTGGAAAGGTGGACGCTCGATCAGCCGCGAACCAGCACTGGCAAGGGCTTCGCGGTCTTCGCGGTCATCGACGGCACAGTGCGGTGCGGTGGCCGCGAGTTCGCGCGCGGCGCGTTTTTTCTTTTACCCGCGTCAGCCACGGATCGCGAAATTCAGCCCATCACACCCCGCGCGAGCGTGCTGCGGACGACGGTGCCGGGGCAGCAATAGGTAAGCCGTCGCCCTTCCTTTTCGCCCGGCTAGGCCAGGAAGTTGTGAGCGCCGCAACGGCGGCAGCTTTTCTCATCTCCTGCCTCAAATTAGTCCCCGCCGAAACTCCATTCCCACGCGACGACTGCCTCTTTGATCCCGTGCTCCTTGAAGACGATTCCCTGCTCGAACTTCAGGTATTTGCTCACCTGCCAGGAGAGACCAACCAGAACTTCGGTTTCGTTTCTGTCTCCCGCATCGGGGCCGCGGAGACTGCCCATTCGCCGGACATTGGCCACCTCCGCGATCAGGCCCACATAATAGGTCATATGCCATTCGGAGGCCAGCGAAACCTCGACCATGTCCTCCTTCTCACGGTCGCCGGTAAAGGTGTAAAGCACGTTGAGATCGAGATCGATGAAGACGAAGTCCTTGCTCGCGATGAGACCCAGCGTGTAGTCGCGGCCGGGATCCCCGAGGTCGGGATCCTCGGCGGTGGGCCACTTGACCTTGCCCTCCACACTGAGGGCGGGCCGATACCTTCTTTCGCGCAGGAATTCGTAGTCCAGCGTCGTATCGAGATCGCCAAAGCCGCTGACTGAACGCACGTCCCGATTCCTCCCGACGATCCTGGTAAACTTAGGTTCGATAGTTACTTTGAGCCGCTCGGAAAAGTTATACTCGATGAGAATCGGGAACCCATACTCGGTCTTTTCCTTTTCCCTTTGATGCTCGAAGCCGCTCCCAATGACGAGTGAGTAAAACGGAGTAAGAAGGGATGGCTTCTGGCCGGGAACAGGGGCAGTGAAAGAAGCGGACGATCGCGACTTGGTGATTCTTGCGGACGCGGCTGGGCGGCCAGCACCAAGCCCGCAGCGAGGAGCGCCGCGCAGCGGATGTGGATAAGACGTGGGTTATTCATTTTCGAGTGAGTGAGACAAGGGTTGATACTTCACCGTCCGTGGATTCGGCGCGGACGAGGCCCGCTCCTTTGGCCTACCATTTCTTCGAGGTGCCGGATTCCAGCATCGACCATTCCCTCGTCCGCACGCATTCCTTGCAAGTGCCCAGCGGCACGGTGACCGTTTCATTTAATGCGGCGATCTGGCCGATGTCTTCCGCCACGTCGGCGAGGTATTCCTGGCGATAACGCTCGCCGACTTTCGGATGGCCGGGCATCACGATTCCCGGCTGCGCGCCGTTCACGCCGGCTTCCCACGAACCCTCGGTGCTCATGCGTCCGCCGGTTTTGAACTCCTTGGTCGCTTCGCCGAAATACCAGACCGTTCCCTGCCGGTCCTGCGCGTACCAGTCGAGCGTGTCCTCGAGAAGGGCGCCGTCGCGCGTGACTGTATCATGCACGATCACGCACTTCACACCCATGACTACTTTGGTTTCGTGAGTCACCGTCACTTTGTTTTCACGTTTCTCGCGACCGATCCGCTCGATGAAGGTGGCGGTGGAACCAGGCATGAGTGGGAACCAGGGATTGTTCACCGTGTGGGTGAAGTTCGCGGGATCGATCTTCGGCTGGTAGGGTTCCCCCGCGGTTGCGGCGGCGAAGACCAAAAGGAGGCTCGCGATGCCAAAGCTGGATGGAAATGCCGGCATCTCGTTAGACGCTTATTTGTTTGTCACTGAGATCAGTTCCGAGACTTCGCCCGCGGTGTTCTGCGAGCGCACGAAACCGACGCCTTTGGCGAACCACTTGTTTTCATGGCCGGATTCCAACAAGGACCAGTCCTTGGTTTTCACGCAGTTCTTGTAGGTTCCGGCAGGCACGGTGACGGTCTCGTCGGTGGCCACGACCTGCCCCATGTCCTCAGCGTTATTCGGTGAATACTCCTGGCGATAAGGCTCACCGGGCTGCGGTTTGGCCGGCATCATGATGCCCGGCTGGCCATTGACTCCGGCTTCCCACGAGCCCGCGGTGATCACCCGTCCGCCAGGTTTGAACTCCTTGGTCGCTTCGCCGAAATACCAGACGGCCCCCTCCTTGTCCTGCGCGTACCAGTCCAAGGTGTCTTCCACGAGCTTGCCGTCCAGCGACACAGTGTCATGCACGACCACGCACTTCACTCCCATGATCATTTTCGTGTCGTGGGTTACCGTTACTTTGTTCTCCCGCGTCTCGCGGCCTTCCTTTTCGGTGAATACGGTCGTCGTGCCAGGCTTGAGCGGGAAATACGGATTGTTGATGACGTGAGTGAAGTTAGCGGGGTCAATCGCGGGATGGTAATCGCCGGAAGCTTTGCCCGATGGTTTCTTTTCGCCCGCCAGTGCGCCCGTGGTGACAAAGGCGATGACGGTGAGGGCGACTTGGAGGCCGGTGGTAAGATGGAGTTTTTTCATATGTGCCCGACGAAACGCGACCCACCTTAAGTTCCGCTTAACGCGTCCGAATTATTTTTTCGATTCCGCCGGATTTGGAAAAACGATGCGCACCTCGAAGCGCCGGCCTTCGCGCAGATCGACGCTCAGGCGCAGGCCGAGCATCTCGCACAAGCCGCGCGCGATCGAAAGGCCGAGGCCGATGTGGCTGCGGTCCGTGCGCGCGGCGTCCTTGCGCCAGAAGCGGTCGAAGATGTGATCGAGGTCGGCGCGATCCAAGTCCTTGGCGACGTTGGCGAGCCGCAGGTCCATCGCGTCCGCCCGGCATTCCACGACGGTGCCCGGCTCGCTGTGGACGACGGCGTTTTCCATCAGGTTGCGGACGATGATTTCGAGTTTGTCCGCGTCGCTCTCAACGGTGAGCTCGGGCGCGATGTGCTCGTCGAATCGCAACTTCTTTTCGTCCGCGCCCGCCGCCGAATGACGCCAGCACTCGCGCACGAGCGCCTGCACGCGGATGCGCTGGGTCTGCACAGGCGCGGGGCCGTTTTCGCACCGGCTGAGCGTGAGCATCGTCGCGACGGTTTTTTCCAATTGGAGCGCGATCATCCGAGTGTCGTGAAAAAACTGCCGCGCGTTCTCAGCATCGTCGGGCCAGCGCGCGCCCACTTCGCACGCCGCGCGCAATTCGGCGATGGGCGTGCGCAGTTCGTGCGCGAGGTCGCTGGAAAATCGCCGCTCCTTCTCGAAGGCTCCCTCCACGCGGTCGAGCAGCCGGTTCACGGCGGTCTCGATCGCCGCCAGCTCGACTGGCGGATCGGCCACCCGGAGCCGCGTGGCGAGTGCGTCGGGAGCGATGGCGGCGATCTGCGCATTCATCTCGTCGATGGGGCGAAGGCCGCGCGCGATGGCCCGGCGCACGAGCAGCGCCAGCCCGCACGAGAGCAGCACGGCGACCGCGCCGCCCGCGAGGCCGAGCGTGCGGAGCACGCGGTCGAGTCCCTCGCGACTGCGCGCGACCACGAGCACGAGGCGCACGTCCGCCGCGCTCCAGGCGTCGGGGATCGCGAAGGTCTGCTCGCGCGGATCCTCGGCTCCCGTCTGCGGGTCCGTATTGTCGGCGGCGGGGGTGAAAATTTTCTGCGCGAGGCGGCCGCGCCGGCCATCGGGAAGCCGCGCATTCCAGATCGCGCGCTCGCGTCCGTCGAGACGCGGGAGATTGTCCACGCCGAGCGTCTTCGAGAGTCCCGCGACGGTGCCATCTTCGAGAAAAAGCTGGCAGTAAACCGGGTCCGAAGTTTCGCGTGAACCGGTCTGGTACGCATCAGGCACGTCCCACACGATGGTGCTGTTTTTGCGCTCGGCATTGCGCGCCAGGGTCTCGGCTTCCGCGTCGAGCATCCGGTCGAAATCGGCGGTGAGCTGGTGATGAATCGCCGCGAAAAAAACCGCGCCCGCCACCAGCAGCAGCACGAGCGCGCCGGCGAGAATCTGCATGGTGAGTTCGCGGCGGATCGACTTCACGCGATGCAGTAGCCGTGGCCGCGCCGCGTCTCGATGATCGAGTCCGCGCCCTCGGCGTGGATTTTTTTGCGCAGCGTGCAGACGAGCACTTCGATGACATTCGCGCCCGTGCAGGCTTCGCCGTCGTGGATTGCGTCGATGAGCTGCTCCTTGGAAAAAACGCGGCCCCGGCTCAGCGCGAGATGCTCGAAGATGCTGTACTCCGCCGCCGTGAGAGGCACTCGCCGGCCCGCGCGCGAGACGGTGCGCGCCGCCGTATTCAGGACGACCGCGCCGACCACGACCTCGGGATTTTTTTCCCCATACCGGCGGCGCACGAGCGTCTGGATGCGCGCGCAAAGTTCATCGAATGAAAACGGTTTCACCATGTAATCGTCCGCGCCGAATTGGAGTCCGCGGATGCGGTCGGCGACCTGATCTTTCGCGGAGAGGATGAGGATGTGTGTCTTCCGGCCGAGTGCGCGGAGCCGCTGGAGCACGGTGAGGCCGTCCATCGTCGGCAGCATGAGGTCGAGCACGATCACGTCGTATTCGTTGAAGCGCGCGTAGCCGAGTCCGTCGGCCCCGTCGGCGACGAGATCGACGGCGTAACCCATCTTGCGCAATCCGATGCCGAGCGTGCGGAGGAGGCGTTGCGAGTCCTCGATGATGAGCAGTTTCATGAAATGACCCTCTAGCCGCGGTCTTCGGCGGCGAACGCTTTTTGCCAGCCGAACCTTAGTGGTTCCTTAATGACCGGGCGGAATTTTTTCCAGACGGGATTACGACCGCATCCCGCCCAGCCGCCGTCCGGCGGGCCAGCGGCGGAGGATGCGGGCACCGTCGATCTTCCAGGTGTCGTCCTCATTCACGAGGCTGTAGATGCAGGGGATCACGTCGCCGTCCGGGAGGAAAAGATACGCGGGGATGATGGCGTGGCGGCCCTCGAAATGCACCGCGCCGAATTCCACGCGCTGCGCGCGGCGCACGCTGGGATACTCGGTGCGCGCGAGGTCGGAGAAGGCCTCGATGTTGAACTTCTCCTGGAAATTCGTGGAAACCTGCCGGTAGGCGCTGGCGTAGTCGTCCTCGCGAAAGGCGGCGATCTGTTTCCAGACGATCGCGTAGAGCGCATTGGGCGGCACGGTCTGGCGGCGGCGCTCGACTTTGTTTTGCAAAAGCGCGCCGGCACCACAGACGGCGAGGAGCCCGGCGAGGAGGAGATATTTGGCAGTGCGGTTCATGAGGGCTGGCCCGGCGCGGCCTCGGCGGCGAGGCGTCGGAGGTAGGGGAAAGTGTAGAGGCCGGTGCCGTGGCCGTCGGCCCACGCGGGTTGGAGCGCGTAGCCTCCGACGACTGCGACGCCGCTCAGAATGAAACTCGGCGGCGTGTACGCGACCTGCGGGCGGACGACGTGGCCGAGCACATCCGGCTCGCCACCGCACGCCGCGCAGGGGCAGGCGCGGCGCAGCGCTTCGAGCGGGAGATAGGACTCCGCGCCGTCGCTCCACGCGATGGCGAGTTCGGAGCCGATGGGCTGGATGGAGGTGGGAGTGAGTCGGGCGGCCATGCGTCAGTCGTCGAACGATGCGCTGTCGCCCGCCGGTTTCCAAGCCTTCCCGCGGCGCGTCCCGAAAATCGCCGTGCCCACGCGGACGAGCGTCGCGCCCTCCTCCACGGCCACGGTGAAATCGCCGCTCATGCCCATCGAGAGCGCGGGCAGCGGGACGCGGAATTCCGTCTGCAACCGCTCCCGCAATTCCCGCAGCGCCACGAAGTACGGACGCGAACATTCGGCCTCCGGCGCGAAAGGCGGGATCGTCATGCTTTACAGCCGCGTATTGCTCCAGTCGTCGCATTGCTGCTGCTGTCTTCTCCGCAAGGTAGCCGCCGATCCATGCCTTGCGGAGAA
>JANXWQ010000563.1 GCA_025351065.1 Chthoniobacter sp.
ACGCAAAAGCGCCGCACCACGCAACCGCGCGAATCGAGCGCGGGCTGCTTTTTCAAAAATCCGGAGCAATGTCCGGCGGGCAAACTGGTCGATGAACTCGGCCTCAAAGGCGCGCGCGTCGGCGGCGCGAAGGTCTCGGAAATTCATGGCAATTTCCTCGTCAATGACGGTGGCGCGACGGCGGCGGACGTGCTGGCGCTGATCGAAAAAGTGAAGGCGACGGCGCTGCGCGAACGCGGCATCAAGCTGGAGACCGAAGTGCAGATCGTCGGCGAGGAGAAAGGCATCCATGACTGAGGGGACGATGCGTTTAATGCGGGCAGGGACGGCGCTCCGCGCTGGCCGCGGACGTGAACCCGCGCCCACCGCCTCGCTGCGCTCGCCCACGGACGGCACGGAGTGCCGTCCCTACCTGCGCTGCGCGCACTCACGTTTTCTATGACTGAGCTAACTCATAAAAAAATCGCCGTCCTCATGGGCGGGCCAGGCAATGAGCGCAAGGTCTCGCTGGCCTCGGGCGTGGGCGTGGCGAAGGCGCTGCGTTCGCTTGGCGCGGCCGTGACGGAGGTCGATGTCGCCGGGCCGGATTTCGCGGTGCCGGCGGGGACGGAGGTCGCTTTCAACGTCATTCACGGGACGTTCGGCGAGGACGGGCAGATTCAGCGCATCCTCGAAGCGCGCGGCATCCCGTACACCGGTGAAGGCGTGGCGGGAAGCGAACTGGCGATCGACAAGATCGCGACGAAGCAGCGGTTTTTGCAGCGCGGCGTGCCGACGGCGGCGTTCGAGATTTTGCGCGACGGCGCGCTGCCCACGCTGCCGCTGCCCTACGTGGTGAAAGCGCCGCGCGAGGGTTCGAGCGTGGGTGTATTCATCGTGCGCGATGCGGCGAAAGTCGCGGAGACGATGCGCGAGGCGTGGGTGTTTGGGCGCGAGCTGCTGGTCGAGGAATTCATCCGCGGACGCGAACTGACCGTCGGCATCGTCGGTCATCAGGCGCTGCCGGTGATCGAGATTCGCCCGAAGAAAGAGGGCGAGTTTTACGACTTCGCGAACAAGTACAACTTCCTCAATCCGCAGGCTGCCGGAGCCGATCATTTCTGCCCCGCGCCGCTGAGCGACGAAGTCACGCGCCGCGTGCAAGAAGTCGCGCTCGCGGCGAAGGATGCGCTCGATCTGGAGGTCTATTCGCGCGTCGATGTGCTGCTCACCGCGGACGACGAACCATCAGTTTTGGAAATCAACACCATCCCCGGCATGACCGCCGTGAGCCTGCTGCCCGAGGCCGCCGCCGCAGCCGGCATCAGCTATGCGGAGCTGTGCGCCCGCGTCGTCGCCCTTTCCCTCGCCCGCCGCGCATGAAACCTCCGCCCAACAAACGCGTCTCCAGCGCCAGCCAGCGCAAGCAGCAGCATTTGCTCGACGTGAAAATCCGCGTCGGCCTTGAGCGCGAGCGTCGCGTCCGCGCGGTCGCCGGTTTCATCTGCAAGTCGGTGCTGCTCGTCGCGCTGGGCGTTGGCGTTTGGCTGGGCGGCAAGGAAGCGTGGCGGCGCTGCGTGTGGGAAAACCCCGACTATTTCGTCCGCGAGCCGGAGGTGAAAACCGACGGCACGCTGACGCGCGAACAGATCCTCGCGGCGGCGGAAATTGTGGAAGGGCGCAACATTCTCACCGTCGATCTCGGCAAGTCGCGCTCCGCGCTCGAAATGCTGCCGCAGGTCGAGAGCGCGGAGGTGCAGCGCGCGTTTCCGAACCGCGTGACCATCCTCGTCACCGAGCGCCGGCCCATCGCCTGGCTGACCCCGAAATGGGGTGACGATCCGACGACTTCGGAGCGCGCGCTGCTCATCGACGCGCGCAGCATCGTGCTGCGCTGCCGCGTGCTTTTGCCGGAGTACTACCATCTCCCGATCATCTCCGGCGTGGAGACGGCGAACCTCGTGCCCGGCCAGCGCGCGAGCGCTTTTGACATCCAGGCCGCGCTCAAACTCGTGCAGCTCAACGCCGACAGCACGCGCTTCCAAGTGCGCAACATCGACCTTGTGAAAGGCTACTGCCTCGTGGTCACCGACCAGCGGCGCGCCAAGATCACCTTTGGCTTCGACAAGCTCGACACGCAGCTCACGCGGCTCAACCGGCTGCTCGACGCCATCGAGCCGACGCATCAGGAAATCCGCACCGTCAACCTGATCCCCGAGCGCAATGTGCCGGTGACATTTTACGATCCCGCGCAGGAAGCCGCCGAGGCCGCGGCGGCCGAGGCGGTGGCGGAAGCAGCGCAGGCGAAAGCCGACAAGTCCAAGGGCGCGGCGAGGAACTCCGGCAACACCGCCAGGCCTGCGGACGCCGCGAAGAAGCCGTCCACCCCTGCGCCGAAGACCAAGGCTCCATCAGCTTCTCCGGGCGGGAAGCCGTCGCCGGCCGAACCTTTGAAAAAGCCTTTCAACCTCAATGGGTAAGGATCACATCGTCGTCGGCTTGGAAATCGGCACGTCGAAAATCTGCGCCGTCGTCGGCGAGACGCGGAGCGACGGGACGATTCGCATTTTGGGCGTCGGGCACGCGCCGTCGCGCGGCGTGCGGAAGGGCGAGATCGTGGATTTTGAGACCGCGGGAAAGTGCATCCGCGAAGCGCTCGTGGACGCGGAGGAAAAGAGCGACGTGATGATCGGCAGCGTCTATCTCGGCGTCACCGGCGGACACATCGAGAGCTTCAACAACCGTGGCGCAATCAACATTCCCGAGGAGCGCGACGAGATTTGCGAGGAGGATTTCGAGGACGTGCAGACGAGCGCGCGCGAGGTCAGCATCCCGTCGCAGAACATGTTCGTGCATTCGATTTTGCAGCACTACTACATCGACGGACAGGACGGCGTGCTCAATCCCATCGGCATGCTCGGCCGTAAGCTGGAGGCGGATTTTCACATCATCCACGGGGTCGCCAACCGGATCAAAAACAGCATCCGCTGCGTGAAAGAGGTCGGCCCTGAAGTGCTCGACGTGGTCTATAATCCACTCGCCGCCGCGCAGGTGGTGCTCGACCAGAATCAGAAAAGTCTCGGCGCGCTCGTCGTCGATATGGGCGGCGGCACCACCGACTACATCGTGTATGTGGACGGCGCGCTGAAGCAGAGCGGTTCGCTCTCGATTGGCGGCGACCACATGACGAACGACATTTCGCTCGGGCTGCGCATCCCGATGGCGAAGGCCGAAAAACTCAAGATTGAGGAAGGCAGCGTGCTGCTCGGCCTGGCGCATCCGGGCGAGATGATCGTGCTCAAAGACGAGACCGGATTTGCGGGCAAAGAGGTCGAGCGCGAGATGCTGAACACCATTGTCCATTGCCGGGCGCGCGAGACTTTGGAGCTGCTCAAGCGGCGGCTGGACGAGGAAGGCCACCTGCCCTATCTCGGCGCGGGCATCATGCTCACCGGCGGGTGCAGCCTGCTGCGCGGGATCGACCAACTGGCGGAGGAAATCTTCGGCATGCCGGCGCACCTCACGCACGCGCACGCGGTCTCGGGGCTGACTTCGGCTTTTGAAAACCCGCAGTTTTCCGCGGCCATCGGCCTCATCAAGTACGCTGAGGCGATGCAGCCGGAACGGCCAAAGGGCTTGTTCCGCCGCATGCTCACGAAATTTTCGTTTTTGTGGATGTGGTTTTGAAACCGTCCATTTTCAATCACTCGCGCCATGATTCCCATCGACCGTAACCGCCCGACCGCCGCGCAGCCCGCGCTGCGCATCAAGATCGTCGGCCTCGGCGGCGCTGGCTCGAACGCGCTCGACCGCATCGTGCTCGACGGGCCGCCCGGCGCGGAACTGGTGGCGATCAATACCGACATGCAGGCGCTCACCGGCTCGGTGGCCGGCGAGAAAGTGCAGCTCGGGCGCGCGAGCACGCGCGGGCTGGGCGCGGGCGGCGATCCCGAAATCGGCTACGCCGCGGCGGACGAGTCGACGGCGGAAATTCGTGCGGCGCTCGACGGCGCGCAGATGGTCTTTTTGTGCGTGGGCCTCGGCGGCGGCACCGGTTCGGGCGGCGCGCGCATCGTGGCGACGCTGGCGCGGGAGGCGGGTGCGCTGGTGGTGGCGTTTGCGACGCTGCCGTTCACGTTCGAGGGGCGTCGGCGCATGGTGCAGGCCGAGGAGGCGCTGGCTGCGCTGCGGCGCGAGGCGGATGTGGTGATCTGTTTTGAGAACGACAAAATGGGCGCTGCGGTCGCGCCGCTCGCGGGGATTCAGGATGCCTTTGTGGCCGCGGATCAGACGATCAGCCAGAGCGTGCGCGCCATCTCTGCGCTGGTGCAGCGGCGCGGGCTGATGCACCTCGGCTTCGACGAACTCGCCGCCGCGTTGCGCGTCCCCGGCGAGGCCGCGCCGCGCTGCCTTTTCGGCCACGGCGAGGCCGACGGCGACAACCGCGCGAACGACGCGCTGACCCGCGCTTTGAAAAGCCCGCTGATGGACCGGGGCCGCCTGCTCGAAGGCGCGCGCAACGTGCTGGTGAATGTCGCCGGCGGGCCGGGCATGACGTTGAACGAAGTGCAGATTTTGATGGAGGCGCTGAACCGCTACATCGGCGACGAGACGCGCATCCTGTTTGGCGCGGCGGTCGATCCGCGGCTTGGGCAGAAAATGAGCGTCACCATTTTGAGCGCGCTGGAGGCAGGGGTGCCCGCGCCTGTCGCGGCACCCGCGCCGGTGGTGCAAAGGGCGGAGCCGGAGCCCGAGGAGCCGGTTTATGCCGACGAAGCTGTGGACGAGCCGGAGCCGGTCGCGATGTCGGCCGCGCCTGCGCCCATGCTGGTGGCCGCGTCCGCAGCGCCGTTGGTGGCGAAGCCAAAGAAGGCGGAGACGAAGCAGGAGCAGATGCAGTTCGAGCCTGTCGCGCGCGGACGTTTCGAGCGCAGCGAGCCGACGATTGTGGACGGGCAGGATTTGGATGTGCCCACGTTTTTGCGGCGCAATGTGAAGTTGAAATAGCCCGCGCCCGCGCCCGCCGAAACCGCTCCGCCGCGTGCGGACGCCGCCCACTTGCCACCACCGCCGGGGTGCCCTAAGTTGCGCGCCCTTTCACTTATGAGCACGCCACGTTTCACCATCTACGACACCACGCTCCGCGACGGCACGCAGGGGACCGGGATTTCGTTCTCGGTGGTGGACAAGATTCGCGTGGCGGAAAAGCTCGACGCGTTTGGTGTGCATTACATCGAGGGCGGTTTTCCCGGCTCGAATCCGAAGGACGCGGAGTTTTTCCGCGAGGTGAAAAAGCGCGCGTGGAAGCATGCGAAGGTCGCCGCTTTCGGCGCGACGCGGCGCGGGAAGATGCGGGTGGAGGATGATCCGCAGGTGCGCATCCTGCTGGAGGCGGAGACGCCGGTGGTGACGATCGTGGGCAAGACGTGGCCGCTGCAGGTGGTCGAGGTGCTCGGGGTGACGCGGGAGGAAAATCTCGCGATGATCGCGGAGACGGTCGCGCATTTGAAAAGCCACGGACGCGAGGTGCTCTACGACGCGGAGCATTTTTTTGACAGCTACGCGGACGATCCCGACTACTCGCTGGCGACTCTGCGCGCGGCGCACGGAGCGGGTGCGGATCTGCTGGTGCTGTGCGATACGAACGGCGGTTCGCTGCCGGATTTCATCGCGCAGGCGACGCGCGAGGTGATCGCGAAAGTGAGCGCGGGCGTGGGCATCCACACGCACAACGACGCTGGGCTCGGCGTGGCCAATGCGCTCGCGGCGGTGGCGGCGGGCGCGGTGCAGGTGCAGGGGACGATCAACGGCTACGGCGAGCGCGTGGGGAATTGCGACCTCATCACGGCGGTGGCGAATCTGCAGCTCAAGCTCGGCCTGCCGGTGGTGCCTGATCTCACGCGGCTGCGCGAGTTGTCGCTCTTCGTCGATGAACTCGCCAATGTGCCGCACAACATCCGCGCGCCTTACGTGGGCAGCGCGGCCTTTACCCACAAGGGCGGGCAGCATGTGCATGCGGTGCAGAAGCTGGCGAGCAGCTACGAGCATGTGGATCCGGCGCTGATCGGCAATGAGCGGAACATCACCATCTCGGATTTGTCCGGCCAGGCGAACGTCATCGTGAAGGCGGAAAAAATCGGCTTCAAACTGGCGAAGGGTGCGCCGGAGGTAGCGACGATCCTGACCGAAGTGAAGCGGCTCGAAAGCGAGGGCTACGAGTTTGAGGCGGCGGAGGCTTCGTTCGAGCTGCTGTTGCGCCGGCATCTCGGCCAGTCGCGTCCGCTTTTCGAGCTGGAGGAATATCACTGCGGCTTCCGCCGCGCCGCCAAGGCGCACTGGAACAAGTGCGAGGCGACGGTGAAACTCCGCGTCAACGGCCAGCCCGAATACACCGTGGCCGAGGGCGACGGCCCGGTGAACGCGCTCGACGCCGCGCTGCGCAAGGCGCTCCGCCCGTTCTATCCCGCCATCGACGCGATCCAGCTCGACGATTTCAAAGTGCGCATCAGCAACGGCCAGGCCGGCACTGCCGCGCGCACTCGCGTGCTGATCGACTCGACGGATGGCGACGAGCACTGGGGCACGGTCGGCGTGAGCGACAACATCATCGAGGCAAGCTGGCTCGCGCTGGTGGATAGCTTTGAATACAAGCTGGGCAAAGCCGCTGTGATGAGTTGACGGCGAGCGCCGGGACCGTTTCGACACGCTTGCGGCGATTCCTCCATGCGGGCTAATTTCCGCCGCTTTATGTCCACCGATCCCGCCTCGCTCTACTCGCGCAAAAATCCCTTTCCCGCCACGCATCCGGTCAATCGGAAGCTCTCCGGCGAAGGCTCGGGCAAGGACACGCGGCATCACGAAATTTCGCTCTTGGGCTCGGGGCTGAATTACGAGGTCGGCGATTCGCTCGGCCTTTTCGCGACGAATAATCCCGCGCTCGTTGCCGAGATTCTCGCCGCGATTGGCGCAACGGGTGACGAAATCGTCTCCGGTGCGGATGCTGTGCCCAAGCCGCTCCGGCAGGCGCTGACGAGCGACTACATCATCACGCAGCCGTCGAAGGAATTTCTGAAAGCACTCGTCGAGCGGGCGGGCGATGCGGCCGGACAGCTTCGCGATCTGTCTGCCGATCCGGCTCAGAAAAAAGCGCTTGAAGATTATTTGTGGGGCTTCGAATTCATCGACTTCCTGCGCGCGCATCCGTCGGTGAAATGGACGGCGGAGGAGTTTGTGAAAACGCTGCGCAAGCTCCAGCCGCGGCTTTACTCCATCGCCTCCAGCCTGCGGGCGAACCCGGAATCCGTGCATCTCACCGTGGCCACCGTGCGCTACGAAAGCCACGGACGGGCGCGCGAGGGCGTCGCGTCCACCTTTCTCGCGGAGCGCTGGCCGGGAGAGAAAACGGCGGGTGTGTTCATCCACACGGCCAAGCATTTCCGCCTGCCGGAAGACCCGGCGACGCCGGTCATTATGGTCGGGCCGGGCACCGGGGTCGCGCCGTTCCGCGCATATCTGCAGGAGCGCAAGGTCACGGGTGCGCCGGGAAAAAACTGGCTCTTTTTCGGCGAGCAAAAAAGCGCCGCCGATTTCCTTTACGAAAGCGAACTCGCGAAGCTCCAGGCCGACGGCGTTCTCACCAAGCTCGACACGGCCTTTTCCCGCGACCAGGCGGCAAAGGTGTACGTGCAGGATCGCCTGCGCGAAAATGCGAAGGAGCTGTGGGCGTGGCTGCAGTATGGCGCGCACTTTTTCATCTGCGGCGACGGCGCGCGCATGGCGAAAGACGTGGATGCCGAGCTGCATCGCATCGCGGAAACCGAGGGCGGAAAATCGCCCGAGGAAGCGGCAGCTTACGTCGAGGCGATGAAGAAGGAGAAGCGCTACAAGAAAGACGTGTACTGACGCGCGCCGCGCTCAGTATTCGTCTGTCGGCGGGCCGTCCTCGGCTTCCTCGGTGAGCGCCTTGGTGAGCGATTCCTGATACATCATGAATCGCTTCGTCACGAAGAGCGGGTCGCGCTGTTCGCTGCCTTCCACGTAGTTCTCGATGAACTCCTCGATCGTCAGCTCCTCGTAATCATCCGCCTCGGACTCCCACAGCTTCGCGGCGAAGGAGACTTTGTGCGTGGCTTCGAAGCAGCAGAGCGCGAGTTCAAAATCGAGGTCATCGAATTCGTCGCCGAAGATTTCCGCGACGCGCGTGGTCGAGTCCACCTGGATCAGGTCGTCGCTGATGAAGTGGAGGATATTGATGAACGAAGTGACGTAGTAGCTCATGGGTTCGCGGCGCGGCGGGCGGTAGGGCATGCGGGTGGGATGTCTAAAACCGATGCTGCATCCGCGCAAGGACAGACCCCGGTGCATTTCGCCGCGCCCAGCGGAGCTTGGCGCTGGCGGAGCGGGGATTGGCGCGCTGCTCACCGGCAGTGGGGCGGAGGATGTCGTGGGAAATTTCGGAAAAAAGGCCGGCGCGCTCGGCGGCTTTGAAGGCGTGTTTTACGCGGCGGTCTTCGCCGGAGTGAAAGGTGAGGACGGCGACGCGCCCGCCGGGTTGCAGGCATTGCGGGAGGTGGCGGAGGAAGGTGTCGAGCGCGGTGAACTCGTCGTTCACGGCGATGCGCAGGGCTTGGAAAACGCGGCGCACGGAGAGTTCGGGGTCCTCGCTTTTGCGCGGCGCGAGCGTCGTGCGGATGAGCGTGGCGAGGGCGGTCGTGGTGGTGACGTGGGTTTGCGCGAGCGCGCGGGCGAGGGGAGCGGCGTGCGGTTCGTCGGCGTTTTCGGTGAGGAGCTTTTCGAGCTTCGCCGCGGAGAGGCTGGCGAGCAGCGCGGCGGCGGA
>JANXWQ010000589.1 GCA_025351065.1 Chthoniobacter sp.
CATGAAGAGCGGGCGGCTGATCGGATACGTTTTGTCGAGCGTGGTCTCAATGCTCGGCGCGATTCCCGTCTCGCCGGTTTTCTTGGAAACCTTCAGCACTTTGATCTCCGGCGTCGCGTAGGCCATGCCGCTGAAACCGATCGCGCTCACCGTCTGCCCGATGATTTTCGCGACATCGTTCGAGCCATTCGCCACGACCGCGCCGAGCGCGAACTCGTTCTTTTTGCCGACCACCGCCTCCTTGAAATAATGCACCGTCCCCGAGTTCGTCTGCCGGGTGACGCGCGCGATTTCATCCTTCCCGCCGGGAGCCGCGAGGCCGAGCTGGCTCCACTTGGTGACCGTGCCGCCCTGTTTGTAAATCTCGCCGAGTTGTTCGAGGGAGATTTCATTCAGCGGATTGTCCTTGTGCACGAAGATGCTCATCGCGTCGTAGCCGACCATGTATTCCTTCGGCACCTTGCCGGGATGCTTCGCCTTGAAATCCGCGACTTCCTTTTCCTCGAAAGTGCGCGAGCAATTCGCGATCTGCGCGGTGCCCTCGATGAGCGCGGTCACGCCCGTCCCGCTGCCCCCGCCGCCGACTTCGACGGACACGCTCTTGTCCACTTTCCCGTAAGCCTCGGCCCACGCGGAGGCGAGATTCACCATCGTATCGGAGCCGATGTTGGCGATGACGGTTTTCTTCGCGCCCGCCGGTTTCCTTTCGCCATCGCTGCCGGTGTCGGCGGAATTTTTGTCGCAGCCGGTGAAGGCAAAGACCGCAGCGAGCGCGACGGCGCTGAGGGTGAGGGTGGTACTTTTCATGTTGGTTGGGTTTTGGTTTGAGGTGAAAACGGGGCGCTAGTGCGTGGCCTTGGCCTGCTCACCGAGGAGCGCCTGGACGAGGTCGGTGATGTGCATGCGCAGGAAATTCCACGTCGGCTCGTAGGCGGCGGCGGTGCCGAGCCGCTCGCCGGCGGCGGGGTCGGGGAGGAGCCATTCGAGGTTCACGGTCTTCGCATGGGCCGGCGGGAAAGTGGCCACGGCCTCGGGCGTGAGCGCGATGAAGACTTGGTAATGATCGAGGTTCGGCACCTGCACCACGGCCCGGGCGCGCGCGTGGGAAAGGTCAATGCCTTTGCCCGTCATGAACTCGATCAGCCCGCGATCCACAGGCTTGGGGTCGAGCCCCGCGCTGCTGAAGACGAGCCGCGGATCGCCAATCGACTGGCCGATGGCCTCCGCCATCTGGCTGCCGCCGGCATTGGCTCCGTCGATGAAAAGCACCCGCAGCACCGCGCCGCGCTCGTGTTTCGCGTACTCGCCGGTGACGACGTAGATGGTCTCCTGGCCGATGTTTTTCGCCTGGTCGGCCACGCGCTCGAAACGCCGCGCGATGTTGATCAGCGGCGCATACGCCTCGAGCGGAATCTGCCCTGCCTGCCGCGCGGTGAACAGCTCCTCGCTAATGCGCGACCGCATGCGCTCGGCCTCCTCCGCCGCAATCATCACCCGCTGGGCGCGCTCCACATCCTGCGCCGCGAAGGCGTCCACGGCTTCGCGCACCAGCGGGATGGCGCAGTCGGCGATCGCCTGGAAACTCGCGGACGCAACGGGTGCGCCCAGCCGGCTGAGCTTCAGCATCTGCTTGGCGATGCTCTTGGCGTAGTCGCCCACGCGTTCGAGTTCCAGGGTGATTTTGATCGCCGCCGTGGCGAACCGCAGGTGCAGACCGACGGGCTGCTGGCGGATGATGAACTCGAGGCAAAGCCGGTCAATCTCGCGATCCAGCGCGTCGATGAAAGTGTCGCGCAGAATGACGGAGTAGGCGTGCTGACGATCCCCCGCCATCAGCGCCGCGATGCCGTCGCGCAAGCTCCGCTCGGCCCGCTCCGCCATCTCGGCGAGTTTGGCCCGGAGGCGGTCGAGATCGCGCTGGAGGGAGGTTTCGTAGTGGGACATGAGCGGGAAAATCTATACGCGGCGGGCCGCGGCGAATACACGACGATAATGTGACAAACTGGTTACAACCGCACCGGCCTTTTCCCGCTGGAAATGCCGCGCGCGTGGCGTCAGTCTCCGCGCTTTCCTTACCTATGAAACTTCCCCGCCTCCTCCCGCTCCTCGCCGCTTTCGCCCTCACCACGCTCGTCCGCGCGGAGGATTATGAAGCCCGCACTTTCACCGCCGCCGATGGCGCTACGCTCGGCTACCGGCTGCTCGCGCCGACGGCGACCGAGCCGGGGAAAAAATATCCGCTCGTGCTTTTCCTCCACGGCGCGGGCGAGCGCGGGACGGACAATGCGGCACAGATCAAACACGGCGCACCGCTTTTTGCGAAGCCCGAGGTGCGGCAAAAATATCCGTGCTACGTGCTCGCGCCGCAGTGCCAGCCTGACAAGACGTGGAGCGCGGTGAAAGGCTGGACCGGGCCGAACACCTACGAGGAGCAGCCCACCGAGCCGATGAAGCTGGCGCTCGGCGCGCTCGATGCGGTGCTCAAGGAATTCCCCATCGACACCGACCGGCTCTACGTCACCGGGCTTTCGATGGGCGGCTACGGAACCTGGGATTTGCTCACGCGCGCGACCGGGCGCTGGGCGGCGGCGGTGCCCGTCTGCGGCGGCGGCGATGCGACGCGCATCGGCGTGGCGAAAGGCGTGCCGATCTGGGCTTTCCACGGCCTGCTCGATCCGACGGTGCCGGTGGTGCGCACGCAGGAGCTGATCGCCGCGCTGAAGTCCGCGGGCGCGCGGCCGATGTTCAGCGAGTACCCGTACGTGGGCCACGATTCGTGGTCGAACGCCTACGGCGAGCCCGAACTGCTGCCGTGGATGTTTGCGCAAAAACGCGCGCAGCCGGCAGTGGCATTTGCCGTGGTGGCGGGGCCGTTGGCGCAACCGCCGTCGAGCCTGTGCCCCGGCGAAGGGCCGATGCAGAGCGGCCTTTGGTTTCGCGGTTTGTGGAAAGGGCATCGCGAAAAATGGGCGAAGGACGCGCCTGCCGATCAAGGCGCAGTGGTCTTCTTCGGCGATTCGATCACCGACGGCTGGGGCTCACTGGCGAAGGATTTTCCAAATCTGAAAGTCGCAAACCGCGGCATTGGCGGCGACACCACGCGCGGGCTGCGCGAGCGTTTGCAGGGCGATGTGCTGGACGTGCATCCACGCGCGGTCTCGATCCTCATCGGCACGAACGACCTCGACCAAGGCGCGACGCCCGAGGTGGTGGCGGCGAATCTCAAAGTCATTGTGGCCGACTTGCACAAAGCGAACGCGGCGATGCCGGTCATCATCAACAAGGTGATGCCGCGCGGCGCGAGGGCGGGCGCGTTCCCGGACAAAATCAAGGCGCTGAACGGGCTCTACGAGGAGGCGTTCAAGAACGATCCGCAGGTGACGTTTTGCGATACGTGGACGCTGTTCGACGACGGCAGCGGGCAGCCAAAAAAGGAGGAGTTCAAGGACATGCTGCACCCAAATCCCGAGACCTACGCGAAGTGGACCGCGGAGCTGACGCCGATTTTCGACAAGCTCGGTCTGGCGAAGTGACCGGCGCGCAGCGCCCCATCGTACTCCCTGTCATCCTAAGCGGAGTTCCTGGCGGGCGCAGGATGACAGTTATTTTCGGGCGCTTCGCGCCGCGCGTTGCCAGTTCCGATTCGACGGCGCGGGGAGCGTTGGTAGATTTCTGCGCATGAAACGCGTCTTCGGCATCGAAACGGAATACGGGATCACGGTCGATGGGCTGGAGGGGATGGATGTGGTGCGGGAATCCATCGAGATCGTGCGCAGCTACACGGAGCACGGAGCGTCGATGAAGTGGGATTACCAGCTCGAAGACCCTCATCAGGATGCGCGGGGTTTCCGCGCAAAGGAGCTGCTGCAGGACACGGACGAGGCGGCGTACTTCGAGCTGGATCGGGCGCGGCCGCTGTCCTTCGAGGAGATCAAAAGCGACCTCGTGCTGAGCAATGGCGCGCGGTTTTACAACGACCACGCACACCCGGAATACTCGACGCCGGAATGTACGACGCTGGCCGAACTGGTGGCGCAGGACAAGGCGGGCGAGCGCATCCTGGCGGAGTGC
>JANXWQ010000590.1 GCA_025351065.1 Chthoniobacter sp.
CGGCGACCTGGAGTTTCGCGTTGGCGTCGAGCCCGCGGACGATGGCCGGAAAGGCGAGCGCAGCGGTGGCGGTGCGGGCGAGAAAAGTGCGGCGGGAGACGGGCATGGTGCGCAGTCCATCGTCGGCGGGGCGATTCCTTGGTTGGAAAATGGACGGGCCTGACAGGCGACAGCGGCACCCCGGCGGCTCTTTTTTTCACTATAGTCAAATTGGAACATGGAAGTCGCGAGGCTGACCCCAGCCACCGCCGCCATCCTCACGGGAGCGGACAATGACACGATTAACAACGCCGGCACGATTGACGGATCCAGCAGCGGCGATTTCGGCGCAATTCGGCGATCTGCCAATGACCACGGAAAACCCTGAATAGGACGCCTCAGACCAAGCCTGTCAGCGTCCCCGTGGCGTCCTGAAATTTCGCGGTCTCGACGCCCATTTTTGCACGAGGGTGAGTCCGGGGGGCATTGTGCAGGAGCGGAGAAGGGGGGCAGCAATTCCCGGCTGCCCGGTGGCTTACCCGTTGTATCGTGGCGTGCACTTTCGCTTTTCTCGGCTAAAGTCACACTGCACCCCCTCTGTATTTCCCGCCATGAATCCTATCACCCACCGTCGGTTTATTTGTTTCGCTGTGGTTTTTGCCGTGCTGGCGCTGGGGGCGCGGGGGCAGGTGGTGGTGAATGAGGTCTCGGCAGCGTCGAGTGAACGGCTGCTCCAGTGGACGGCAGGCGGGGTGCCGCGGCTGGGGTCGGGCATCGCGTGGAATGAGAACGCATTTGGCGAAACGGGCTGGCTGAGCGGGGTGCTGCCGGCGGGCTGGGGCTCGGCGGTGGGGACAAATCTCCAGGCGGTCATGCAGAACAAGACGCCA
Source organism: Chthoniobacter sp. (assembly GCA_025351065.1). GTDB lineage: Bacteria > Verrucomicrobiota > Verrucomicrobiia > Chthoniobacterales > Chthoniobacteraceae > Chthoniobacter. The sequence continues at coordinate 870 of JANXWQ010000590.1, forward strand.
TCGCTTTACCTGCGGAAAAGTTTCACCGTCACACCGGCGCAGGCGGCGTCGGCGAATCCGGTGGTGCTGCAGGTCGAGTATGACGATGGGTTTGTGGCTTATATCAATGGCGTGGAGGTGGCGCGTTACAACTGCGGGGCGCCGGGGCATTTCATGTATGCCTCGCAGACGGCCTACAATGTGACGACGGCCTCGGGGCTCAGCGAGATCACGCTGGGCAATGCCAATGCGCTGCTGCTGACGGGAACAAATGTGCTGAGCATCGAGGCGCGCAATTACGACATGGCGTCGAACTTTCGCATCAATGCCGGGCTGAAGGTCATCACCTCGGCTGCGCCGGTGGCGCTGACCAATGCCTCTTACAATTTCAACAGCGTGGCCGCCGCGTCGCGCACCCATACCAATACCAATGGCACGGCGACCAACACCAGCATAGGTCTGCCGCAGGCGGGCGGCTGGCTGGCTGCGGCGTCCGATCCCGCGAGCGACAATCTGTGGACTTCGCTGCAAATCATCACCGCCGAGCAGGTGGCCGGAGGGGTGGGTGGCAGCGGGGGACTGCTTTACTCCTTTACCCAAAGCGGGACCAACCGCACCGCGTCGATGCGCGCCCCGCAGGTAACCATGACCAACTCCTGGGCACCCAGCGGAGTAACTCCGGCGACACTGGCCTCGACGACCGTTCATTTCCGTTACCGCACGACGGGGGACATCCAGTTTGGCTTTCGCTGCGACCCCGGTGTGACGCAGGCGGCGAACAGCGTGGACGGCTTTCCCACCATTGGCACCCCGTTTGGCGGCACGGCGGATTATGACTGGAACAATGCGAGTGCCGCCAGCCCAGGAACCTACGGCGTAACCATCGACGCCAGTGGCGGGCAGTCCACGATCCTAGGCGGATCGATTAACATCGGGAACTATGAGCTGAACATCGGCTCGGGCGTGCGCAGCGGGCAGGTGGTGCTAAAGGAGGATGGCACCGCGGGCGCGGGCCCTGGTGGGACGACGGGCATCCTGTCGTGGACGTACAACACTTTCCCGGCGGTGGTGGATACGCTGGGCTTCGGGGTAAAGGCGCTGAAGGTGCCGGAGTGGGTGGCGGGCTCGGTCAGTGTCACGGACTTTCAGCGCACCCGGCTGAGCTTTCGCTGGAAGATGCCGGCGGGGCGGGCGCAGACCTTTTACCTCGAAGGCACCAACGGCGGCAGTGCGGCCCAGCGCGCAAACCTGGGCACTTTCACGGGCACGGGAAACTGGGAGACTTACTCGGCGTCGCTTAATACGATTCCCAATGCCGAAGCGCTGCGCACGGCACTGAACAGCACCTTTGCCACCCAGACCAAGCTGACGGGCTACTATGCGGGTGTGGCTTTTAGCAACGGGGAGGCAGTGCAGCTCGACACGCTGAACATCTACAAAGAAGCCACAGGCGTGCCGCTGGATGAAAACACGGCGAATAACTTTGCCACGGCGACCGGCGGCACGCGCACGCGGACGATCACGGCGGGCGGCAGCGTGAGCGATGCGACGACGGGAACACTCGTGAATAACATCACTCTTAATAGCGATCCGGGCGCGACGGGCTTTGTCTTCAGCGTGGTGGAGGATGCGACGGCGGGCGCGGGCAATGGCGGCTCGAAGGGCTTTCTGCGCTGCGACGTGACGGACGCGCCGGACACGGGTGCGCCGTGGGGTTTCAGTCTGCCGGGAGTGACGGTGCGCAACTGGACGGCCGGGGCGATCACCACGCCACAGCTTTCGGATGTTGCCCTGCAATTCGCGGCCAAGCTGCCCGCGGGTGTTACTTTCACCGTTTATGCCGAACCCACCGGCGGCTCGACGGCTAACCGCGCCAATCTCGGCACGCTTACGGGCAACGGGACGTGGCAGACCTTCACACGGGAGTTTGCCACGGCGGCCAATGTCGATAACTTCCGCATCGCGCTGAACACCGGGGCGACAACCACTTTCCAACTTACTTTCACCGGCCCGGACGCGGCCCCGCTCGGCACGCTGCTCTCGCTCGACGACGTGCAAGTCCTGCCGTGGCGGACTTACTCGGTCACGCTTAGCCAGGGGACGAATCAGCAGCGTTTCATGGACACGCTGAACGCGGGCGCGTCGATTGCCTTTGTGCCCGAGTTTGTAAAAAATACCGCGGCTCCGGCGGGCGGCGCGACGCTGGCGATAGACGACTTCGCGGTGGACTACAACGGGGCTGATCCCAATGCCTTCCAGACGCTCATCGGCGCAGGTGCGGCGGGGGGCAACTGGAAGTATTTCGCAGGTCTGGCAGAGCCGAGCGGCGGGCTGTTCGATCCAGCGCTGCTCACGGGCTTTACCCCGCCGGTCGGAGATGAGGCGGACTTTAGCAATCCGCAGAGTTTCGTGGACTGGGTGGAGTTGAAAAACCTGGGTGTCAGTGCGGTCAGCCTTACTAACTGGACGATGACGGACGACACCCTGTATCCGGCGAAGTGGACTTTCCCGAACGGCACATCGATCCCGGCGGGCGGCTATCTCCTCGTGCTGTGCGACAACCGCGAGGCGGCCAATGGCTTGGCAACTTATTTGCATGCAAACTTTTCGCTCTCCGCCAGCGGTCCGAAGGTCGCGCTCTACAATGCGAGCGCCGTGCAGCAAAGCATTGTGACCGGCGCGCCCAGCCAGGATTCCTTTCATACTTGGGGCCGCCTGCCCGATGGCACGGGCGGCTTCGGCTTCATCGACACCGGCACGCCGGGCGCAGCCAATGCCGGCACCTCGGTCTCAGCCCGCGTGAAACAGCCGGACTTTTACAAAGCCGACGGCATCACGAAATTTTCTGGCGGATTCTACAGCGGCGCGCAGACGCTCCTCATCGTGACCACGACCAACGGGGCGCAAATCCGCTACACGACCGACGGCACCGATCCGACGGAAACAACGGGGACGGTTTACGCCGGCCCGCTGACGCTGACTCCGCCTGCGGACCACAAAAGCGCCATCGTGGTTATCGCGCGCGCGTTTAAGTCCGGGCTGATTAAGTCAGACCCGCGCGTTAGGAGCTATCTGCTCGATGTGGATGCGAATCTGAAAGGTGTGCCGGCGCTGCTTTTCAACGGCGATCCCGGGCGCAATTTCTTCGTACCGCACGGGATTGCGTCGATCGTGGATGGCCGCACGCTGCCGGTGTCCTATGACCTATGGACGCCGACCGGTCCGCAAAGCTATAATATCCCGCAGGGTCACGGCGATGCCTACGAGCGCGCGATCAGTGCGGAGTGGTATTACCCGAGCGGCATCGACGGCTGGCGCGAAGACATTGGCATCCGCATTTCATCGAGCCCATACTCGCGACCGCGGCTGCGCCTGCGGAGCACCGCCAATTCGCCGTGGATCAGCGATCACACGGAGAAGCCGTCGTTCGATCTTTACTGGCGGAGCGACTACGGCAATTCGCTGGTCAAGGACGAGAATATGATTCCCGGCAACGACGTGAGCGAGTACTCGCGGCTGCGCGTGCGTGCGGGAAAAAATGACATCCTCAACCCATACATTATCGATGAATGTGGGCGCCGCCTTTACCACGACATGGGCTGGGTGCAGCCCATCGGCACGATCAATACGGCTTACATCAACGGCTCGTTCAAAGGGATGTACAACCTCACCGAGCGCATGCGCTCGCAGACCTTCCAGATTCATTATCGTTCGACAAATGATTTCGACTTGAACTACATCGACCAGTTTGTGGATGGGGACGCGGTGTTCTGGAACCAGATGCAGACGGCGCTTAACAACCTTTTTGCCGCCAATACTCCGGCGACCATCCTGTCCAACTACCAGACCGCGCAGCAATACATCGACGTAGTCAACGTTGCCGACTGCTTTCTGTTTTGGATTTATGTGAACATGGACGACTGGCCGGGCAACAACTGGGCGGCGCAGCACGAGCGCACGCCGGGGGGCGTCTTTCGCATGGCGACCTGGGACATGGAGGCGGCCTTTGGGCGCTTTGGCAAGGCGGTCAATTACGACACGATCAATAACAACCTTCTCAACTCATCGAGCACCTGCGGGGACATTTTCAAACGGCTCTACAAAAGTCCCGACTTCAAGCTGCTAGTTGCCGACCGCATCCAAAGGAATTTTTTCAACGGCGGCGTGCTCGATGACCGCGTCAATGGCGGCCACCTCGGCCAGCTCGTGAACACTTTTTCCGCGAAAGTCCAGCCGCTGCTGACTTACATCGCGGGCCAGACGGTCGATCTGAGCTGGTACAACGCGCACACCAATCAGTCCACCGGACGCCGGGCGTATCTGTTGGGCGGCGGCACTGGTAGCTTTCAGCAGACGCTGCTTTGGCCGGCCACACTGCCGCCGGTGTTCAGCCAGTTTGGCGGGGTTGTGCCCGCGAATTATCAACTGACGATCACCATGAACGCGCCGGCCGGTGCGGTTATTTATTACACGCTCAATGGTTCCGATCCGCGCCTGCCGGGCGGCGGCCTGGCGCCTGGGGCGCTCGTGTACAGCGGCCCGATCACACTCAGCAACCTTACGACAGTGAACGCACGCGTCCGCCTCGCCGACGGGGTGACGTGGACGGCGCTGAACACCGCGTACTTTGAGCCCGCAGCCGTGCCGCCGAGCGCGGGCACAATAGTTATTTCCGAACTCATGTATCATCCGCCGGATCCGACTTATGCCGAGCAAAGCGCGGGCTTTGCCAATGGCGACGATTTCGAATTCGTGCGGCTGACTAACATCGGCGCGACGCCGCTCGATCTGCACGGGCTGCGCTTCACGCAGGGCATTACCTATGACTTTACCAGCACCGCAGTCGGCGCGATCAACCCCGGCGCATCGGTGCTGGTGGTGCGGAACAAGGACGCTTTTCAGTATCGCTACGGCCAGAGTTACAACGGGATGATCGCGGGCGAGTACGCGGGGACTTTCAGCAACAGCGGCGAAACGGTGACGCTGCAGCTCGTCAACGGCGGCACAACTACGCTCGAAACTTTCGCCTACGGCATCAACCTGGGGTGGCCCGAGGCGGCGGATGGCTACGGCCCTTCGCTCATGCTCGTGGCACCCGCTCCTGCGCCGAACCCCGCACTCGCGGCGAGTTGGACCACCAGCGCGCAGCCGGGCGGGATGCCGGGCGGCGTGCCGCGCTCGCTTACTTACGCCGCGTGGCGGCAGCTTAGCTTTAACCCCGCGGATGCCGCCAACAATGCGATCTCCGGCCCAAACGCCGATCCCGATGGCGACGGGCTCACGAACCGCGCCGAGTACGGTCTCGGCAGCGTGGCGCGCCTGCCGGACCAACAGGCCCACATGCCGGCGACGGCGCTCGAGGTTTTCTCCGGCCACACTTATCTGACCTTGCAGTACACCGTCCAATCCGGCGCGATCGACGCCACTTTTACGCCCGAGGTTTCCAGCAACCTGAGCCTGTGGAATAGCGGTGTCGCGAACCTGATCAGCCTCACCGGCCCGACCGCCAGCACGAATGGTTACTTGACTTGGAAAACCCGCGACAACACGGCGACCGATCAGGATACCAAGCGGTTCATCCACCTCAAGATCACCACCCCGTGAGCGTGGTGCGGGTGCTGATTTTCCACGAAGATCAGTAAAACAGCCGCCGGAAATTCACCGGAGGTAATAGCTGATTGCAAGCCAGGCAGGAGCCCGCTGTGGCTAAGAGGCTTTTAACTGCCGAGCCTCACGTCCGCCTAGTGGGGGACTGTGTTACTTTCGGGAGGCGAAACATTCCCGCCGCCTTTAGTATGCCTCGGGTGCGTCTGTAAAAAGTGGTGGAGCTTCTTTTTGATCATCTGGAGATCATCCGCGTTAAGCCCATCGCCACCAGCCAGTTTGCCCCGAATTTTCAGGAGCTTCTTAATGAGGGCATTGATCAAATCATCACCTTCTTCCGGGTGCGCTAACAGCGCATCCTTAATGATCTGGCGGACGTCACCGCCTTCGCCGGCCTTCGATTCTTTGACGATTTTCTTGATTAGCGAATCGTACAGCGCCGTGTCGTAAGTCGCGTGGGACATGGGCGCGGAGCCGAGCAGAAGGGCTAGGGCGAGGAGTCCGCTAAGGGGGGATTTGAGCGTTTTAAGCATAGGGGTTGGTTGCTGGAAAGCGACGGACTATCGACACGCTTTTGCACAATGCCAATGGTTTTTTTGGCTGCCGCCGAAATGTTTCAAGGCACCGTTGCGGAGGGCGCGGGGTCGAGGAGGGCGCGGTGTTTTTCGTAGAGCTCGCTCAGGATTTTGAGCTGGGGATCGGCGGCCAGCGCGGCCTGGTAGGAGGCTTCGGCTTCGTCGAAACGCTTGAGCCGGTCGAGCACCTGGCCGCGGCGGACGAGGAGGTTTTCATCCTGCGGAAAAAGGCGCAGCCCATGGGTGTAGGCGAGCGCCGCCGCCTCGCGTTGGGCCTGGCGGTTGGCGTAAACGGGTTCGAGTTCGGCCTGGAAGCGGAGGGCTTCGCCGAGGTAAAAGCAGGTGAATGGGTTCCACGGGTCGAGGCGTAGCGCGCGGGTGGCGCTGGCGATGGCCGCGGGATATTTTTCGTCGCGCAGGCGCACGCGGGCGCGCTCGGTGAAAAACTCCCCCGGCCAGGCGAGCAGCGTGAGCGCGAGCAGCGTGCCGCCGAGCGCGAGGAGTGGGGCGCGTCCGTGCGCGGCGGTGGCAGGCGGCGCGGTTTCCGGGAGTATCTCCGGGCGGGCGAGGAGTCCGAAGACAAAGGCCATGCCTAGGGCGTTGCCGGGGATGTGCAGGTTGAAATCGAGCGCCGAGTGGGCGGCGAGGGCGGCGAAGGCGGCGAGCGCGCCGATGTGCAGGGCGAGGGAGTCGTCGCCCGCGGCGTCCGTGGTGCGCAGCGCCCGCGCCGTCTCGCGCAAGGCCCGCAGCCCGCGCGCGGCGTGCAGCGCGAGAAAGGCGGCCAGGCCGGCGGCCCCGACGAGGCCGTATTCGGCGAGCAGTTCGAGGTAGTCATTGTGCGCGTGCATGGGGTCGAACTGGAGTTCGGGGCGGCGGAAAAGGCGGCCCAGATAAAGGTGGGTGCCCGCGCCCGTGCCAAAGACCGGCGCGAGGCGAAACTGATCGAGCGCGGCCTGCCAGTTCACGACCCGGATGTCGCGCGCGAGCGTGGTAGCCAGCCGTTCCTGTAGTTCCGTGTGCGTGGCGATAACCGCCCCGCCAATGCCAAACAGCACCACGACCGCGCCTACGCCGAGGATCAGCGCACGGTCAAAGCGGTGCGGTTTGCCGAGATAGCTGGCGCGCAGGGTTAGTCCGGTCCAGACCAGCAGGGAAAAGACCGCGCACAGCACGCCGCCCCGGCTTTGCGAAAGCAGCAGCCCGATGTAACAGCACAGCGCCAGGTAACCCGCGCCGATTTTCACCGCCGGACGCCGCCCGCTCCACCACGCGACCGACAGGGCCATGACGCCGGCGATTTCCATAAATCCGGCGAGGTGGTTCGGGCTGATGAGCAGGCCGCTCGCGCGCGCCCCCATGGTCGGACGCAGGAAGCCGAACAGCATAAAATCTTCGCCCTGCGCCGCCTGTACCACGCTCACCAGCGTATGCACCCCGCCCAGCGCGAGGAGGACATAGACGACGAGCAGGCGCTGCCGCGCCGTGACGAAAACCAAGACGGTCAGTAGATAGACCGCGAGGCCGCCGAGCATGAGCAAAATATCGGCCCTCGCCAGATACGGCAGCGGTGAAAAGACGGCCCGCGCCAGCAGATAGGCAAAAAGGACGCCGGTCGCGGTCAGGCATTTCGCATTTTCAAGGCGCGGGACTTTCACCCGTCCGGCCAGCAGCGTGGCGACGGCGAGCAGGGTGTAAGCCGGCAGACTGAGTACGGGGCGGGTGCCGCCGGTCAGCGCCTGGCACATGCTAAGCGCGGTGAGGAAGAGGATGAGCGGGAGGTGGCGGAAAACGGTTTTCATCAATGGGTCAAACGACCATAGCCGCGCCGCCAGTCGTTAGTCCTCAGCAATTTTCCGTCCTTTACGACAAGTTTTTCACAAAGCCCCGTTTGACAGACCGAGAAACCTCCATCATATCTCGGCTGACTCTGCAGCCCTCCCACACACACCATGACTCTCTCCTCCTTGCAGCCACCCTCCAGCCTCACTGTCACTGCGCTCGCTACCGCGGCCTTTGCGGGCGGCTTGCTCTGCGCTCCTGCCATTGCCTCGCCCGAAGCTGGCGACGGCGTGCTGAGTCCTTGGCCGACTTCGGCTGAAAATCATTGCGCGGCTGAATTCCTCGCCACCGCCCTGCCCGTCGCGTCCAACAAAAGCGACTTCGATAACAGTGCCGCCGGTTTCTTCCGCACACCCGCGCCCACGGCCCACGAGCCGGGGACGATCCTCTACGTCGGCTTCCGCGCCGAGCCCACGCCCACCAGCGGCCCTTACCGCTCGCCGCTTTTTTCCGGAAGCATTGAAAGTTTTGACCTTGGCATCAGCGGTGCACAGCCCGCTCCGCAGACCGTGGGCGACATTGGTGAAATCTTCGCCGAGGATGCGCCGCCGACCCCGATGTCCTACGTCGTCTATCGGCTCGATTTCAGCACCCACGGCAACGATACTGTGGCCCTTTTCGCCACGCCGAATGTTACGATCGAGCCTTTCACCACCCGCGCCCCGGACGCACTGGATGCGAACTTTGCCTGGGAATCCATCAGCTTCAGCGACTTTGGTCTTGAGGTGCAGCAGGAGCGGGACTTGGAAGCCAATCACAACGCCAAGAGCAACCGCAGCAAGATGTCAGCGGCTCCCGAGCCCGCATCCGCTGTGCTGCTCAGCCTTGGCTTAGTCGCCTTCGGCCTGCGCCGCCGGCAGCGCGTCCGCTAAGAGGTTGTAAAAAAGTGCGGCGACTTTGGGTAGGGGAAGCTGTCCGCTTCCCCAGATTCTCGGAGAGAATCGAGGGATCCAACGGGTTCGCCTATAACTAAAGCGTCAGATTCACAGTCCCTAAGAGTATATACCGGAAGTGCGGATTCTAGTAATTACAAAGGTACTTTCAGCGCGGGATTGGGGAGAAGCTTGGGATGGAAAATCCGACCGCGCGCACTGGCTATACGACAGACATGAACGCCTTGGAATGGAGCCGCGTCGAGGGGCGGCTCGGAGGCCCGTCCAAGCTGGGGCGACCCCCGCGCTTTGCGCGCCGGGCGGTGCTCAACGCCATTTTTCACATGGTGCGCACGGGCGGTTCTTGGCGGCTCCTGCCCAACGACCTGCCGCCGTGGCGCATGGGGTATTACTACTTTGCGCGCTGGCGTGCCGCGGGGCTCTGGCAAAGGATGCACGACGCCTTGCGCGCCGCGGCGTCGCCAGCTGGATGACCGAACGCTTCGGCGCGCGCGCCTTGCGCCTGGAGATCGTCCGCCGCAGCGACGACGCCACAGCCTTCCAGGTCCGCCCGCGCCGCTGGGTCGTCGAACGCACCTGCGGCTGGCTCCATCGCTTCCGCCGCTTGAGCAAAGACT
>JANXWQ010000613.1 GCA_025351065.1 Chthoniobacter sp.
GTCGGTTTCTACGGCGATGCGCGAGCGGAGGTTGTTTAGCACGAGCGTCTGGTGCGTTTCGGCGAGGCCGAGTTCCCACGGCAGGCCGGCGTGTTTGATCGAGGTCTGCGGCGAGGCGCCGGTGCCGCCGTCGAAACCCGAGATGAGCACGACATCCGCGTGCGCTTTGGCCACGCCCGCGGCGATGGTGCCGACGCCGACTTCGCTCACCAGCTTCACGCTGACGCGCGCGGCGCGGTTCGAGTTTTTCAAATCGTGAATCAGCTCGGCGAGGTCTTCGATCGAGTAGATGTCGTGGTGCGGCGGCGGCGAGATGAGGCCGACGCCTGGCGTCGAGTGCCGCACTTTCGCGATCCACGGATAAACTTTCGCGCCGGGAAGCTGGCCGCCCTCGCCGGGCTTTGCGCCTTGCGCCATCTTGATTTGCAGCTCGTGGGCCTTGGTGAGGTAAAGGCTCGTGACGCCGAAGCGGCCCGACGCGACCTGCTTGATGGCGCTGTTCTTCGAGTCGCCGCGTTCGTTCGTCCAGGTGTAGCGCGCCGGGTCTTCGCCGCCTTCGCCGGTGTTCGATTTTCCGCCGATGCGATTCATGGCGATGGCGAGCGCTTCGTGCGCCTCGCTGGAGATCGAGCCGTAGCTCATCGCGCCGGTTTTGAAGCGTTTCAAAATCGCATCAATCGAATCGACTTCCTCGATCGGCACCGGCGTGCGCGTTTTGAAATCGAGCAGGCCGCGCAGCGTGAAGTGCTGTTTCATCTGCTCGTTCACGAGTCCCGAGTATTGCTTGAAAGTTTCGTAGCTCCCGGTGCGCACGGCCTTTTGCAGCGAGTGGATGACCTGCGGGCTGAAAAGGTGCGCCTCGCCTTCCTTGCGCCACTGGTAGTCGCCGCCGACTTCGAGCGTGTGGCCGTTCACCTGCCGGTCGGGGAAGGCGTGGTTGTGCCGCGTCAGCACTTCGCGCGTGATGCCATCCAGGCCCGCGCCCTCGATGCGCGTCGCGGTGCCGGTGAAGTAATGATCGACCACCGACTGCTTGAGGCCGACGCACTCGAAAATCTGCGCGCCGCGGTAGCTCTGGATCGTGGAGATGCCGATTTTCGAGGCGACCTTAACGATGCCTTTCGTCGCCGCTTTGACGAAATTTTTGCACGCCACTTTGTGCTCCACGCCGACTAGCAGACCCTGGCGGATCATGTCATCGAGCGTCTCAAACGCGAGGTAAGGATTGATCGCCCCGCAGCCGTAGCCGATGAGCACCGAGAAGTGATGCACCTCGCGCGGCTCGCCGCTTTCCAGCACGAGGCCGACGCGGGTGCGCTTGCCTTCGCGGATGAGATGGTGATGCAGCCCGGACACGGCCAGCAGCGCGGGAATCGCCGCGTTGTCCTTGTTCACGCCGCGGTCGCTGAGGATGATGATATTCACCCCGACCGCGATGCTCCGGTCGGCTTGCGCACAGATTTCCGCGATGGCTTTTTCGAGTCCCTGCTCGCCGAGCTTTGGATTGAAAAGTGTGGGAATCGTGACGGACTTGAACTCGCCCTCCGCGACATGCTTCAGCTTCGCCAGCTCCTCGTTGGTGAGGATCGGTGACTTCAGCTCGATGAGGTGGCAGCTCTCGGGCGTCGGGTTCAAAAGGTTCCGCTCGCTGCCGATGGTCGTCTCCGCCGAGGTGATGAGTTCCTCGCGGATGCAGTCGATGGGCGGGTTCGTGACCTGCGCGAAGAGCTGTTTGAAATAATCGTAGAGCAGCTTCGATTTGTCCGAGAGCACCGCGAGCGGGATGTCCGTGCCCATCGAGCCCGTCGCTTCCACGCCGTCCTTCGCCATCGGCACGAGCAGCATGCGCTGATCTTCAAAAGTGTAGCCAAACGCCTGCTGGCGCTGGAGCATCGTCTTGTGATCGGGTAGCGGCACCTCGGGGCCGTCCTTGATCTTCGCGAGTTCGACCATGTGCGCGTCGATCCACTGGCGGTACGGCTGCTCCGCGGCGATGCGATTTTTAATCTCCTCATCCGGCACGATGCGCCCCGCGACCATGTCCACGATAAACATGCGGCCCGGCTGCAACCGGCCCTTCACCGCGATCCGCTCAGGCGCAATGGGCAGCACGCCAGCCTCGCTCGCCATGATGACCAGATCGTCCTTCGTCACGTAGTAGCGCGAGGGGCGCAGGCCGTTGCGGTCGAGCGTCGCGCCGATCATGGTGCCGTCGGTGAAAGCGACCGATGCCGGGCCGTCCCACGGCTCCATGAGGCAGGAGTGGTATTCGTAGAAAGCCTTCTTCTCGTCACTCATCGACTCGTGCCCGGCCCACGGCTCGGGGATCATCATCATCATCGCGTGCGGCAGCGAGCGCCCGCCCATGACCAGCAGCTCGAAGACGTTGTCGAACATCGCCGAGTCCGAGCCGTTCGTATTGACGATGGGCAGAATCTTTTTGATGTCCTCGCCGAAAAGCTCGCTCTCCAAAAGCGACTGCCGCGCCTTCATCCAATTCACATTCCCCCGCAGCGTGTTGATCTCGCCGTTGTGCGCGATATAGCGGTACGGGTGCGACCGCTCCCAGCTCGGAAAAGTGTTCGTCGAAAACCGCGAGTGCACCAGCGCCAGCGCCGTGTCCATGTCCGGGTCGCGCAGGTCGGGAAAGTACTGCTCGAGTTGGAACGTGTTCAGCATCCCTTTGTAGATCACCGTTCGGCACGAGAGGCTCGGCGCGTACCAATGGCTGTCCATTTTCGTCGCACTGATTTCCACCACCGCGCGCTTGCGGATGATGTAGAGCTGCCGCTCGAAAGCCTGCTCGTCCGCGCAGTTCGCTCCGCGCTCGATGAAGACCTGCCGCATGAACGGCTCCGCCCGCACTGCCGTCGCGCCGAGCGAGGAATTGTCCGTCGGAATGTCCCGCCAGCCCAGCACCCGCTGGCCCTGCTCCGCCACGATCTTTGCAAAATGCCGCGCGCTCTCCGCCCGCTGCGCCGCATCCGGCGAGGAGAAAAACATGCCCACGCCATACTTGCCCGGCTCCGGCAGTTCGACGCCCGCCACTTTCCGCAGAAACTTGTGCGGCACCTGCAGCAGGATGCCCGCGCCGTCGCCCGTGTTCACCTCGCAACCGCACGCGCCGCGATGGTCGAGGTTCACCAAAATCGTCAGCGCCTGCTCGATGATCTCGTGCGAGCGCTTCCCCTTCATCTGGCAGACGAACCCGACGCCGCAGGCATCGTGCTCGAACTGCGGATCGTAGAGTCCCTGTTTTTCGGGCAGGCCGTTGAGATTGGTCATGGTAGTTTTTGTCGTGAAAAAGGCGGGCGGGTCGTACGCCAAGCCCCCCGCGCGGTCAAGCCATTGGCGCGGCGCGGCCCACAATAATTCCGCCCACCTTTTACGCGCCGTCGTGTTGCGCGGGCGCAGGGGTCAGTCGCGGCCCGGCCCGGCCCACCATTTCGAGAGCCGCGCGGCGGGCACGGGCGGGATCGCCAGCCCGGCGTCGGCGTAATGCGAGGTGTCGTTGAACAGCGTCAGCCGAGCGCGTACCGCGTCCTTGAAATCCACGATGTTCAGCGCCGCCGGGCTTTGGTCGAGATTGTCCCGATAGCGCCGCGGGTCAAAGCCCAGCAGCGAGCTGAGCAGCAGCCGGATCGTCGCCTTGTGCGAAACCACCAGCACCCGCCCGCCCGGATGCGCGCGCACGATTTCCAGCAGCGCCGGCAGCGCCCGCGCCGTCACCGCCAGCCCGCTTTCCCCGCCCGCCGGCGCAAACGTGTACGGGTCCGCCTCCCACGCCGCCGCCTCCGCCGGGAACTGCGCCTCCACCTCCGCCCGCGTCTTCTCCTCCCAGTGCCCGTGCGAAATTTCCCGCAGCGCCTCCCGCATTTCCACCGCCAGCCCGTGCGGCTCCGCCAGGATGCGCGCCGTCTCCACCGTGCGCCCCAGCGGTGACGCATAAATGGCCGTGATCTCGTCGCCGCCCAGTCGCGCCGCCAGATGCCGCACCTGCCCGCGCCCGATGTCCGAAAGCGGCACGTCCGTCGCTCCGGCGAAGCGATCCTCGGCGGAGAGCGTCGTCGCTCCGTGGCGGATGAGAAAGATGCGCGTGTTCATGTGTGGGGTGTTTATTCGCCGGCGCGCTCCGTGTGAGACCGGGTCTGGCTACTTTGCGCTGCGGGCCTGTACCGTCGCGCCGTCGGCGACGGCGTCGGGCGGGTGGAGGATGACAGTCTGGCTTTGCTCCAAGCCGGCGCGGACTTCGGCAGCGGTGCCGTTGGAGTGAGCGATTTCGACTTTTGTGAGGTGGGCTTTTCCGCCGGTGAGCACGAAGGTCATCCAGTCATTTCCACGCCGGAAAAGCGCGCCGGTCGGCACCTGTAGCACCTTGTCGCCGTGCCACGTCAGGATGCGGGCTTCGACGCGAAAGCGGTCGCCGAGCGGGTGCGTGGCGGGGATCGGGTCGGTGAAATCCACGCGCACTTTTACGCGCTGCTCCTCGACGCCGAGGGCGCTGATCTTCGTGTAGCCGCCGGGCTCGATGACGGTGACTTTGCCGCGCAGCGGGGCGTCGCCGCCCCATTGCTCAATGCTGACTTGCGCGCCCGGCGTCACGCCCACGGCGTCGCTGGAGAGCAGCTCGATCTCGGCTTCGAGGTCGGTCGGGTCGCCGACTTCCATGATCGGCGCTCCGGCGAGCACGGTGCGGGCGCTTTCCTCCGCGACGTTCAGCACAAAGCCGGTGACGGGTGCGGTGAGCGTGAGCGGTGTGGCGTTGGCGGCTGTGGGATTCTGCGCCTGCATGAGCGCGGCCTGCGCCTGCACGCGCTCGAATTCGGCGACGTTGATCGCGAACTCCGCGGAGTGCAGTTCGCGCGTCGCCATTGCCACCTGCGCGTCGGCGGTGTCCCATTCCTTGGTCGAAATTGCGCCCTTCGTTTTCAACTCTGCGGCCCGCACCTTTTCTTTTTCCGCGAGCTGCAGACTCGCGCGGATGCGTTCGAGTTCCGACTCCGCGCGCATCTTCGTGGCCGTGGCGGCTTTCACCCGCGCCTCGGCTTCGGCGGTGCTGCGCGGATCGAGAAAGGCGGCGGGCTGCGCCTGGATCGTGGCGAGCACGGTCTGGCCGGCCTCGATGCGGTCGCCGGCGCGCAGTGGGATGCGGTTCAGGTAACCCGAAATCGGCGGCGAAATCATGTAGCGATGCCGGATGCGCGTCTTGCCTTCCTCCAGCACGGTCACGTCGAGCGGGCCGGTGGTGACGGTGGCCGTCTCGACTTCGGCGGGGCGCGGGCGGAAGCCCATGACGATGGCGAAAAGCAGCGCGGCGACGATGCCGTACGGGATGTAGCGCCGCCACGCGCCGGGCTTTCGCGCCCGCGCGGGAGCGGCGGTGGTGGTCGTGGTCGTTGGGGTTTTCACAAAAATCAGTCGCGCGCTTTCAACACGCCGAGCAGGTCGAGCCGGTGGATGCGCCGGCTGACCACGGCGAAGGAAAAAGTCGCGGACGCCACCACTATGAGCACAGCCGTGGCGTACGTGCGAGCGGTCAGCACCAGCGGCAGCCGCACGCTTTCCGTGCTCGCGGTGCCGACGATCCCCTTCGCCAGCAGGCTGCCGATGCCGAGCCCGATGGGCAGCGCGATGAGCGTGAGCAGCGCGAGTTCGCCGATGAGCACGGCGGCGACTTCGCGGTGGGTGAAGCCGACGACGCGCAGCGTGGCGAGGTCGCGGCTGCGCTCGGAAAGGGCGATGCGCGCGCTGTTATAGACCACGCCGAATGCGACCACGACGGAGAAGCTGAAGTAGAGCGTCTGCACCATGCCCATCATCTCGGCGGTGCTTTTGCGAAAGCTCGCGCGCACCGCGCTTTTGATGCTGAGCGCGGCGACGCGCGGGGATTCTTTGACCGCGTCGAGAAACTCCACCCACCTGCTTTTATCCACGGTGAGAAAAGCGCCGCTGACCGTCGGCCCTTCGCGCATGAGCCGGCGCAGCGCCTCCACATCCATGAAGACCGAGAGGCCCGCGTAGTCGGTGATGAGGCCCTGGATCGTCGCCCCGCACGTCGGGCGGCGGCCCTCCTGCACTTCGATCACGAGCTTGTCGCCGGGCTTTGCACCGAGGATTTCGGCGAGCTTCGCGGAGATGAGCAAACCGTCCGGCGGCAGCGCGAGCGGGTGGCCATTGGTGTCGAGCATCTGGTTCAGCGTGGCCTCACGCGGCACGCCGGTGATGGCGAGCCGCCGCGTGCGGTGGCCGAAGCGCACCCGCGCCGGCACGCCGCGAAAGGCCTCCGCTTTCACCACGCCTGGCAGGTGCTGCATGTCGCCGAGCGCGGAGGCCGAACCAGGCTCGATGAGGCTGAGTGTCACGTCCTGCCGCTGCGCCTGCTGCCACTGCACCTCGATGAGATAGTTGATCGCCTCGCGCATCGAGCCTGGCACCACCGGGATGCCCGTGGCCAGCGCCAGCCCGAGCGCGGTGAATGCGGCCTGCCACGGCTTGCGTTCGAGGTTGCGCAAAGCCATGCGGAACGACGGCGACGCGAGCCGCGCGAGGCAGAGGCGTTCGAGGAGCGACGCGCGAAACTCCGCCGGCGGCTCCGGGCGCATCGCTTCGGCGGGCGGCAGCCGCACCGCCTGCCGCACCGCGCCGACGACGCCGAGAAACGCCGCGCCCGCGCTGGCGAGAAAGGCGGTGGTGATGGCCTGCGTGTCGGGCTGAAAGACGAGCGACGGAAAGCGAAAGAAACGGTGATACACGATGACGATATTCGTCCCCAGCCACACGCCGACCGTGCCACCGACGACCATGCCGAAGACCACGATGACCAGCGCGAATTTCAGGTAATGCACGCCGACCTGGCGCGACGAATAACCGAACGCCTTGAGCTGCGCGATCTGCTCGCGCTGGAGCCGCACGAGCCGCGTGAGCACCGCGCTGCTCATAAAGGCCGCGATGCTGAGGAAGACCAAAGGAAACGCGAACGACAGCTTGCGCAGAATGTTGATCTCGTCGTTCAGCCGCTTCGCCGAGGCATGGTCTGCGCGGTCGTAGGCGATGAGCCCGCCGTATGGCGCGAGCACACGGTTCAGCGCCGCCATGACCGGCGCGGTCGCCACGCCTGGCGCGACATCCACGAGCACGCTGTTGAATGCGCCGTCGAGTTGGAAGGCGTTGGCGAGTTCGCGCTCGTTCATCCAGAAGATGCCGAAGCGCCGGTTGTCCGGCAGCGTGTCGCCGGGCCGCGCCTCGAAGACGTACTCCGGCGAGAGCGCGATGCCCGTGATCCTCAGCGCCTGCCGCGCACCGTGGATCGTCGCGGTGATTTCATTCCCCGGCTCAAAGCCATGCGCCTCGGCAAACGCCTCGCCCACTACCACCTCGCTCCGGCTGCCCATTTCCGGCAGCCGTCCGCGCCGGAGGAAAAGCGTGTGCAACTGCTGCGCGCGGTCGTCCGGGATGGAGATGATCGTGCCGTCCGCCGGCTCGGCCAGCCCCGGCAGATCGAGCGTCACCTTGCCCGCCACGCGGGTTTCCACCGCGGCCACGCCCGGCAGCTCGGCGAGCCGCGTCCGCACAGCATTCGGCGCACGTTTAAGTTCGCAAAAAACATCGGCGAAACGGTTTTGCGCGTAGTAGGCGTCGCGCGTCGTTTCGAGCGAGACGATGAGGCTGCGCGTCGTGATCATCATCGCCAGCCCGCACGCCATGATGATGCCGACGGCAAACATCTGCCCCTTCATCTTGCCGATGTCGCGCAGCAGTTTGAGATCGAGGGGCTTCATGGAATGACGAAAGACGGATGACTAGCACACCTCGCCGGTGCGCAACAAGCAGCGCCACTTTCTTGCTTGTCACCGCCGCGGCGCTTTCGCATTTCAGGCGGATGTCCGTCCTCGTTGTTGGTTCCATCGCCCTCGATACCGTCAAAACGCCCGTGGAGGAGCACGCCGATCTGCTCGGCGGCTCCGCTTCCTACGCCGCGGTTGGCGCGAGTTTTTTCACGCCGGTCAATCTCGTCGGCGTCGTCGGCGATGACTTTCCCAAGGCGCACATCGACTACTTTGCCACCCGCCAGATCGACCTCGCGGGGCTGCAAATCGTGCCGGGAAAAACCTTCCGCTGGAGCGGCGAATACATGTGGGACCTCAACACGCGCGAGACCCGCAGCGTGGAGCTGAATGTCTTCGAGCACTTCAACCCCGTGCTGCCCGACAGCTACAAGGCCGCGCCTTTCGTGCTGCTCGCCAACATCGGGCCGAACCTGCAAAACCACGTCCTCGACCAGATGGCCCGCCCGCGTTTCGTCATCGCCGACACGATGGATCTGTGGATCAACATCGCGCTCGACGAACTGCTCCGCCTGCTCGGCCGCGTGGACATGCTGATCCTCAATGACGGCGAAGCCCGCATGCTCACCAAGGAAACGAGCCTCATCAAGGCCGCCGCCAAAATCCGCGCGCTGGGGCCGGCGTACGTCGTCATCAAAAAGGGTGAGCACGGCGCGCTGCTCTTCGGGCCAAACGCGCAGTTCTTTAGCTGCGGCGCGTATCCGCTGGAGGACATCCACGACCCCACCGGCGCGGGCGACACCTTTGCCGGCGGGCTCGCGGGCTACCTCGCCGCGCAGGACGAGCCGGCGGTCACGTTTGCGGCGCTGCGCAAAGGCGTGGTCTTTGGCAGCGTGCTCGCCAGCTTCAACGTCGAGAAATTTTCCCTCGAACGCCTGCGCACCCTCACCCAGGCGGAGATCGACGTGCGTTACGCATGCTTCCGGCGGATGAGCCAGTTCGAGGTCATCGAGTAGCGGGCTGAAAATTGCCGCTCCCAGAGCGGTTGCCGACTACCAGTTTTTTCCCAGCGGTTCCGGTCGGGATCGAGCGCGGCATTGCTCGCCTGGCTGATGACGCCGCCGGTGGACCACAGGTCGAAGGTGGGATTGTAGCCGCCACTGGCCAGCCGCTTCGCACCGGGCGTGGTCTGGAGCCGCACCCGGTAGAACCGTTCGTAGGCGCCGGCGGTGGTCGAGTAGCCGTAGAGGTTGCCAAAGGGATCCTTGATGCCCTCGATGTCGCCGTTCGCCGACTTGCGGAGCTGCGCGGGGCGAAACTCGTAATAGGGCTTGGTCTCGGCGCGGCCGTCGGGTTTGTCGCTGCGGGTGGCGGGCGGCTCGGGGTTGGAGCCCTGCCTGGCGTCACCGCTCAGGGCTTTGTAGAGCACGAGGTTGGCGTCGCTATAGATGGGTTTGGTCGGATCGCCATCGCGCAGCGGACACAGCTTCACGGTGTCGGGATCGACCGACGGATCGCCGGTATCATCCTCGGGATAACCGCCAAAGTCGCTCTTATAGCTCTCGCACGCGGCAGACATGGCCACGATCTCGCCGTGCGCACGGGTTAGCGCGGCCTTTCTTTGCACGAGTCCATTGAGCGAAAGGAGGATGCTGGCGAGGATGGCGATCACGGCCATGACCGTGAGCATCTCGATGAGGGTGAAGGCGGCGGGGGAGAAGCGGGGTTTCATAGGCAGGGAAATGAATGGTGCATAACTATGATTTTGTTACGCCCGTCGGAGGGCTGGATCACGCCGGATGAGGCCGGCCTTTTCCACCCACACCTAGGGGGCCGGGGCGCGCATGATGCGGTAGTATTTCGGGCCGGTGCCTGGGGTGGTGTCGGTGTAGGTGCCGTTGGTGTCGCCGGAGAGGGCGCTGTTGGTGAAGGATTGGGCGTAGGCGGTGGCGTCGGTCCAGGCGATGAGATTGGGGGAGGTCTGGATTTTGTACTTCATGCCGCGGAGGCAGGTCCAGGCGACCTTGACGTTGCCATTACCGAGGATGGTGATCTGCGGAAACATGGCTTCGCTGGCCGCCGCACCAGTCCAGTATTTCTCCGCGAGGGCAAAGGCGGACTTACCCACCTGCGACCCGATGATACGGGCGATGAAGTCGTCCTCGAACGGATGGATGCCACCCCACCGGCGGGACTGCCCGGCCTGATCGGCGGCGTCGTAGTAAGTATTCCACTGGAGATCGACCGGGGCGCTGGGTCCGAGGTCGATCTGCATGCTATTGGCCGCGATGGTGTGGTGGCCGAAGCCGCCCGGAAACGACGGGCTGCCAGTGAGCAGTGTCAGCACCTCCGCTCCCGCACGGGAGAAGGAACTGTGACCCGACGCATAACCGGGGAAGGCCGGAGTGTTAAAGGTCTTGCGCTG
>JANXWQ010000645.1 GCA_025351065.1 Chthoniobacter sp.
CGAACTCCAACGCCCAAGGCCTGGGCGCCGGTGCGGTCACGCTCGACGGCGGCACCTTGCAACTCTTTTCCGCTGGTATTCGGCGTCACATTGATCTGGCCCGTGAACGCACTCCAGTTGCCGGTCACTTGGGCGCGGACGTAGTTGGTCTGGTAGTTAAACGTCCCGCTGCCGGTCAGGTTGCCGCCGATCGTGCCGAGAGGCATCGTGATCAGAGAGCCCGTAAAGCCATTGTCCACTGCAATGTTATTGGCAAAGTTGCCTGCATCAGTGCCAAGCCCAGCGGAAAAGAGTTGCAAGGTGCCGCCGTCGAGCGTGACCGCACCGGCGCCCAGGCCTTGGGCGTTGGAGTTCGCATCGGCAAATTGGATTTTGCCCGCACTGATCAGCGTTCCGCCGTTAAACGTGTTCTGGCTGGCCACCGCATTTTGAATGGTCACCTGGCCGGCATCGGCCTTCGTCAGCCTGCCAGCGCCCGTAATCGCGCCCGTGACCGTGAGCGTCGTCCCAACGACGGGAGCCAGCGTGCCGCCGAGGGCCCCGAGCGCGAGCGTACGGTCATTGGTGCCCGACACCCCATTGAACAAGCCGAAACTCCCGGTGGTGGCGAGCGTGCCTCCATTCAGGCTGATCCCGGCACCGGTCGCGGCAAGGCCGAGCCCGTCATTCGTGCCCACGCTCAAGGTTCCGCCGGTAACACTGACGCCGCCGGTGTAAGTGTTAATCCCGGTGAGGGCCAAAGTTCCAGCGCCCGTCTTATTCAGGGTGCCTGGGTTGGCGCCATCTCCGACGATGCCATTGACGGTGTAGCTACTGCCTGGGTCCACCTGAATGATGCTGTTCGCGTGGCCGAGGTTGATGTTGCGCGCCGTGGCAATGGTCGCAGTGGCTTCGAGTGTGGCATTGTTAAGCGTCGCCGCTCCGGTCACATCACCAAGACTGTCGGCACTGTTAATCTGCACTTTCCCCGCGTTGATCACGGTGCCGCCGGTATAGGTGTTGATGCCGGTAAGGGCGAGCGTGCCTATCCCGCTTTTGCCAAGGCCAGCGCCCGTGCCGCCGATGGCTCCTGACACCGTCAGGGTGTCGGCCGCGCCGGTCACCGTGAAAGCCGCCCCATTGGTCGTCAGCGTCAAAGGCGCCTGGATCGTGTGACTGCCGGCCGCGGCGGTGACAAACGCGCCACCGGCTCCGTTGTCGAGCGTGATGTTGGCCCCGGCTCCGGCGGCGAGGGTGTAGGCGTTGGTGGGGTTATTGAGGGAGAGGGTTCCGACGGTGAATGGGCCGTCCACCGTGACCGTGCGCGGCGCGGTAATCGCCGTGCCGCCGCCACCGAAGGCGGCAAACGCCCCGACCGCATTGGGTGCGGTGCCGCCCACCCAGTTGGCACCGGTGCTCCAGGTTCCGTTGGCATCCACATTCCAATAAATCGGCGCAGCGCCTGAACTGGCAATCGTGAGCGTGACAAACCCACCCGCCGTCCCGAATCCATAAGTATTGGTGGTAAGATTCTTGTTGTTGCCGTTCACCGACAGGGCGCCCGTTCCGGTGCCGCCAATCGTTCCGGTGTAGGCGATCAAGTTATACACGCCGTTGGCGGTGAACGGCGAGGCTCCGCCATTGATGTTCACCTGCCCGCCATTGATGGTCAAACCGTTGTTGTGGGCCACCGTGATCAGGTCCAGCGTCGAGGTATTGGTGATGTCGTAGTTAAGCATCGAACCCGCGGCCAAAGTCAAACCGCCCACGGTAAGGGTGCCGACGCCGGTCGTCCCGGGCGCGATGGCGCCTCCCGTGGCGACGCTCGCCGTGCCGGAGACGGTGCCGGTGCCGCCGAGGGCGCCGTTGTTATTCACGGCGACGGTGCTCGTGCCGGTGGCCGAACCGGAGGTATTGGTGGCGAGGAGGGTGCCGTTGTTGATCGCTGTCGCGCCGCTATAGGTGTTGAAGTTGCCCGCCAAGGTCAGCGTGCCGGCCCCCGCCTTCGCCACGGCCAAAGTGCCAGTGCCATTTTGCAGGACGCCGCCGAAGCTGTTCGTGCCCGCGACAGTCATCGTCAGCGTTTGGGTGCCGCCCACGCCCGTCTCCACCGTACCTGCCGTCAGACTGCCAGCATTGGTCGTCAGACTGGTAAGACCGAGGTTGTTGCCAAGCTGGAGTCTGCCGGTGCTGTTCAAGCCGAAAGTCACGACGCCCGCGCTGCCGAGGCCATTCGTAGCACTGCCGTTTCTCAAGGCACCGGCATCAATGGAGACACTGCCGAGATAAGCGGTGCTCGCTGTGGCAATGACCACGGTGCCGAGACCGGCGATATGCACCACGGTATCCGCCGCCCCGCCGGTAAAGTCGTTGGTGCCGTTGCCTACGGTGAACACGTCTCCGGCGTTGACCGTGGAGAGGGTCGCGCTCACGGCCACCGCCGCCGAAAGGTTGACCCGGCCGTTGGTGGTGTTACTCCCGCTGGAGCGAATTGTGCCGCCAGTGCTCAGGTTGAGCGAGAGGCCGTTGTCCAAGGTGATGTTATTCGCCAGTTCCAGCGTGCCCCCCGAGACACTCGTGAACGTATTAGTAAAAGTGGTATTGTAGGTATAAGTCGAGGACTTATTGCCAATCCATACTTGAAGCTGGTTTGCCGTGCCGCTGGTTCCCAAAGCCTGATTGTTTTGCAGAGACAGCACGCCATCGAGAACCTGAACGCCGTTGTTCGAGTCGGGGGACGTCATGGCGGTTCCCGAAAAAACATTGGTTCCTGACAAAATCCAGGTTCCTGCACCCCTCTTGACCAAGTATGGAGTTCCCTGGGTGGATGCCGTGAAGGAGATATTGCCCGTGATCGCGTTGGTGCCGGTGTTGGTGCCATCCAGAACAACAATCGCCGGACGGGCCACGGCATTGGTCACGGTCCCGCTCAAAGTCAGCGTCGCGGACGAGGATGAGGCATTGTTGACAAAACCAAACACACCGTTGGTGCTCGATGGGGCGACAAACTTAATTGGAGCGGCAATCACTTCGGAGGTGGTCACCGTGGAAGTCATTTGAATGACATGGGTGCCGGGGCCGTTACCGATGTTCGACAGGATGAGGGCATTGCCCGCATTCGAGCCGATGACATAGGCGCCGACATTCGCCGTATCGAAAGTGATGCCACCGATGCTCCGGGTGGCGTCGAGGACAATAGGGTTGGCTGCCCCGCCAATTCCGCCGGAAAGTGCGGTATTGAATGTGGCCACATCGTTCGTAAGGGCACCAGTTGAAAGCCCCGGCGCAGCACCACCCGACCAATTTCCGACTGTCGCCCAATTCGCATCGGTAGGTGCGGCTTTCCACGTCTGATTGGCCGCAAAAGCCGTCGGATTGCAAGCCAGAACGGCGACGAGGGCTTCGATGGAGCCGGCGAGGACAAGGGCGCGGCGGCGGAATGATGCGGGCCGGGACAGGGCGTGGGATTTCATCGGCGGTGGGGTGGACGGCGAAAAGGCAGAATGACGGTATTTCATAACGGTGTGGAGGTGGAGGGACGGTTGCGGGGTGCGCTTAAACCCTAAGCGCCCCACCCGAAATCGCCTATTACCCCAAAAGGGTTAATCCGCGCCCCTCCCCACCCGCGCCGATTCGTCGGCGCGAGGTTTTTTCATCCTCACCCAGTCTGGGAGGGGCCGCGCAATTTAACGGCGGCGCAGGACCGATGGAGGCCTTGCGAGCCCGTACCGATGCCGCCAGCAGGATCCAACAAACCTACTTCCTTTTCCTCACTGCCGCCGGCGTGGCCTTGGCCGGCGCGGGCGTGGCCGCGCGGGGCGGCAGCGGGGCGTCGGCGGGCGAGGGTGCGCCGGTGCCGGTGGGGTCGAAGGTGAAGGTCCATTTGGCTTCGACTTTTTTTCCGCCGGCCTTGGCGCTGATGAAGACGGAGTAGCTGGGCTCACGGAGCTTTTGCGCGACTTTATACTCCGCCGTCTTGGTGGCGGGGTCGTATTTCACCGGCACGGGGCCGAAGCCGCTGATGCGCATCTCGACGCTGGCCGGATCGACTTCGCCGAGCGTGGCCAGGTTGGCTTTGATCGTCGGCAGCGGGTCGGTGACGACCTCGCCTTCCAGCGGCTGCGTAACCATGGAGCTGGCCGCCGCCGCCGCGATGTACGGCCCGCTGGCCGCGCCGCCGCCACCGCCGCCGACCATTTTGATGGCGTCCTCAAAGACCTTCGGATGCATGGACTCGATGGCGTAGCGCCCGAGCTGGTCGGGCGGGCTGTTGTGCGAAAGGCGCTGGCCATAGACGGTGAAAGCCGCCTCGTAGCCGGAGTCCATGGCGATGCGGCGGACTTCCTCATTGTGGTTGCCGTAGGGGTAGGCGAGCGCCTTCACGGAGATGCCGAGGTTTTGCTCGAGCATCTTTTTGGAATCGACGATCTCGTGGGTCAGCCAGGCCTCGTAGCTCGGCTGGAGTTTCTGCCACTTGCCGGTTTTGTCGCGGAGATTGGAGTGCGAAATGGTGTGGCTCTCGATGTCCACGCCAGCGTCGCGCATCTCGGCGAGCTCCTCCCATGACATGGACTGGCCGCCGGCGTTGGGCTGGCCTTTGACGAAGTTGGTGTAGATGAACATGGTGAAGGGGTAGCCGTATTTTTTCAAAATGGGCCAGGCGACTTCGTAG